>NZ_JAELTZ010000176.1:0-318 GCF_016429115.1 Aquitalea sp. ASV15
CTGAATAACCCCGCCAGCCCGTCCTGGCAGCGCCGGCTGGCGCAGCGGCTGGCCGACCGCATGGAAAGCCTGATGCGCTAGCCACCGCCGCCCGCCACCACCAGACCATTTGCAGGCTGTGCCTGCCCTGTCTCTTATACACATCTGACGCTGCCGACGAACGAACAACAGTGTAGATCTCGGTGGTCGCGGTATCATTAAAAAGGGGGGGGGGGGGGGGGGGGGGGGGGGGGGGGGGGGGGGGGGGGGGGGGGGGGGGGGGGGGGGGGGGGGGGGGGGGGGGGGGGGGGGGGGGGGGGGGGGGGGGGGGGGGGGGGG
>NZ_JAELTZ010000177.1:0-317 GCF_016429115.1 Aquitalea sp. ASV15
CCCCCCCCCCCCCCCCCCCCCCCCCCCCCCCCCCCCCCCCCCCCCCCCCCCCCCCCCCCCCCCCCCCCCCCCCCCCCCCCCCCCCCCCCCCCCCCCCCCCCCCCCCCCCCCCCCTTTTAATGATCCGGCGACCACCGAGATCTACACTGTTGTTCGTTCGTCGGCAGCGTCAGATGTGTATAAGAGACAGGGACAAGATCATGCTGTGCCGGCTGCCCTCCAGCCGGCTCGAGCATAACGACAATTGAGACCCGCTAACCAAACCCCCGCGCCTGCTTGCCCTACTCTTGGTGCTGTCTGCGTCGGCGCGCCCTGAC
>NZ_JAELTZ010000178.1:0-317 GCF_016429115.1 Aquitalea sp. ASV15
TACTTGTTATTTTCTTTGATCTTGCGTGCCAGAAAATTTGCTATGAGATTGAACTGAAGAGTTTGATCCTGGCTCAGATTGAACGCTGGCGGCATGCTTTACACATGCAAGTCGAACGGTAACAGGGCTGTCTCTTATACACATCTGACGCTGCCGACGAACGAACAACAGTGTAGATCTCGGTGGTCGGCGTGTCATTAAAAAGGGGGGGGGGGGGGGGGGGGGGGGGGGGGGGGGGGGGGGGGGGGGGGGGGGGGGGGGGGGGGGGGGGGGGGGGGGGGGGGGGGGGGGGGGGGGGGGGGGGGGGGGGGGGGGGG
>NZ_JAELTZ010000179.1:0-316 GCF_016429115.1 Aquitalea sp. ASV15
CCCCCCCCCCCCCCCCCCCCCCCCCCCCCCCCCCCCCCCCCCCCCCCCCCCCCCCCCCCCCCCCCCCCCCCCCCCCCCCCCCCCCCCCCCCCCCCCCCCCCCCCCCCCCCCCCTTTTTAATGATACGCCGACCACCGAGATCTACACTGTTGTTCGTTCGTCGGCAGCGTCAGATGTGTATAAGAGACAGGTGCTGGCGGAAAGCCGCCGCCAGCGCGTGCTGGCCGCCGAAAAGGCCGGCTGAACCCACTACACGCTCTCTGAAAACCCCATGCCACGGCATGGGGCAGGCTGCTGACAAAATGATTCGCTACGG
>NZ_JAELTZ010000180.1:0-316 GCF_016429115.1 Aquitalea sp. ASV15
CGGTAGCGCACGCGGCAAGCTTGTCCCCACGGCCAGCCTGCTCGCCACCAGCGAGCTGCGCTTTTCCCAGGTTGGCCTGGTACAAAGCGTCAGCGGCCACTGCCTGCAACAGCTGGTGCCCGAGCTCTGTCTCTTATACACATCTGACGCTGCCGACGAACGAACAACAGTGTAGATCTCGGTGGTCGGCGTATCATTAAAAGGGGGGGGGGGGGGGGGGGGGGGGGGGGGGGGGGGGGGGGGGGGGGGGGGGGGGGGGGGGGGGGGGGGGGGGGGGGGGGGGGGGGGGGGGGGGGGGGGGGGGGGGGGGGGGGGG
>NZ_JAELTZ010000181.1:0-316 GCF_016429115.1 Aquitalea sp. ASV15
CCCCCCCCCCCCCCCCCCCCCCCCCCCCCCCCCCCCCCCCCCCCCCCCCCCCCCCCCCCCCCCCCCCCCCCCCCCCCCCCCCCCCCCCCCCCCCCCCCCCCCCCCCCCCCCCTTTTTTAATGATACGCCGACCACCGAGATCTACACTGTTGTTCGTTCGTCGGCAGCGTCAGATGTGTATAAGAGACAGGCTTTGAAAACACGGTCACCGCCGGCATTGTCTCGGCCAAGGGCCGCAGCCTGCCGGATGAAAACTACGTGCCCTTCATCCAGACCGACGTGGCCATCAATCCGGGCAACTCCGGCGGCCCGCTGT
>NZ_JAELTZ010000182.1:0-315 GCF_016429115.1 Aquitalea sp. ASV15
AATACCCAGCAGCGCCACCTTGCCGCCGTGGTTCATGGTTTCCAGCATCTGGCGGAAGGCCTGCGGATTGCCGGACATTTCCAGGCCCACATCAAAGCCTTCGCACATGTGCAGCTCGCTCATCACCCTGTCTCTTATACACATCTGACGCTGCCGACGAACGAACAACAGTGTAGATCTCGGTGGTCGCCGTGTCATTAAAAAGGGGGGGGGGGGGGGGGGGGGGGGGGGGGGGGGGGGGGGGGGGGGGGGGGGGGGGGGGGGGGGGGGGGGGGGGGGGGGGGGGGGGGGGGGGGGGGGGGGGGGGGGGGGGGG
>NZ_JAELTZ010000183.1:0-315 GCF_016429115.1 Aquitalea sp. ASV15
CCCCCCCCCCCCCCCCCCCCCCCCCCCCCCCCCCCCCCCCCCCCCCCCCCCCCCCCCCCCCCCCCCCCCCCCCCCCCCCCCCCCCCCCCCCCCCCCCCCCCCCCCCCCCCCTTTTTAATGATCCGGCCACCACCGAGATCTACACTGTTGTTCGTTCGTCGGCAGCGTCAGATGTGTATAAGAGACAGGTCCAGCGTGGTGCGCAATATGGCTGGCCCGTCCAATCCGCACAAGCGCCTGCCCACCTCGGCACTGGCCGAGCGCGGCATTGCGGTTGACCTGGACAAGGCCCGCGCCGAAGAAGCCGAAGGCCTG
>NZ_JAELTZ010000026.1:0-59918 GCF_016429115.1 Aquitalea sp. ASV15
ACCCGTGCGTTTCTGAAGCAAAACCGGACACATTCCGGTCAGCCACTGGTCATGGCTGAGCCATAGCCAGTGCAACAGCGGTGTCGCCATTGCACAAGACAGGCCGGGCAGCCGCTCCTTATAATGGAGTGCTTGCCCACCCCGCCGAATTGACGCACCACCATGTTGCAGCAACTGAAAAGCGCCCCACCCGGTGCCATCAGCAGCGAAGCCCGCCAGATCAGCCGCCTCGCCTTGCCGATGATGATTGCCCAGATCGCCCAGGTGGCCACCGGCTTTGTCGATACCGTGATGGCCGGCCGGGTCAGCACCGACGATCTGGCCGCCGTCTCGCTGGGCGCCAGCATTTTCATTACCGTCTATGTCACGCTGATGGGCATGGTGACCGCGCTCAATCCGGTACTGTCCCACCAGCTGGGCGCAGGCCAGACCGAGCAGCTGGGTGAAACCGGCCGCCAGGGCATCTGGTTCGGCCTGTTCGTCGGCCTGCTGGGCGCCGCAGCCATGCTGCTGGCCGAACACCCCTTGCGGCTGTGGCTGCAATTGCCCACCGATGTCGAAGACAAGGTCATGCTGTTCATCACCGGCACCGCCGTCGGCATGCCGGCGGCCATGATGCACCGCGCCCTGCACGCCTATGCCTCCAGCCTGAACCGGCCACGCGTCATCATGGTGGTCAGCCTGATTGCGCTGGCGCTGAACATTCCGCTGAATTACGCGCTGATCCACGGCCTGTTCGGCCTGCCACGGCTGGGAGGCGCCGGCTGTGGCTGGGCCACCGGCATCGTGTTCTGGTTCAACTGCCTCACCCTGTTTGCCTATATCTGCTGGCACCGCCATTTCCGCCCCTATGGCCTGACCCGCCAGATGAGCTGGCCGGACTGGAAGCGCTACGGCGCCTTTCTCAAGCTGGGCCTGCCCATCGGCCTGTCCTTTTTTGTGGAAGTGAGCCTGTTTTCCTTTATCGCCCTGCTGATTGCCAAGCTGGGCATGACGGTGGTGGCCAGCCACCAGTCGGTGCTGAATTTCTCCAGCATCATCTACATGCTGCCGCAAAGCATCTCCACCGCCCTCACCGTGCGCGTGGGCCAGCGTGCCGGTGCCGGCGATTATCGCGGCGCCCGTTTCGTGGCCGGCGTGGGCTTGCTGGTGGGGCTGGTCACCGCCTTGTGCACCATGCTGCTGGTGCTGTGGCTGCGCCAGGACATCATGGCGGTTTACTCGCCAGACCCGCGGGTGATCGCCATGGGCTCGACCCTGCTGCTGTTCGCTGCGGTATTCCAGCTGACCGATGCCGCCCAGACCATCGCCTCCGGCGCACTGCGCGGCTACAAGCTGACCACGGTGCCGATGATCATTCACATCACCGCCTTCTGGGGCATCGGGCTGGGCCTGGGCATCACGCTGGGGCTGACCGACTGGCTGGTGCCGCCGATGGGCATCTACGGCTTCTGGCTGGCACTGGTCTTCAGCCTGAGCATTGCCGCCCTGCTGCTGGTCAGCTATCTGGCGCGTGAGAGCCACCGCCGCCTGCACCGTCAAACCCCACAAGAAAGCTGAAGATGACACTCGCCATTCAGTCGCATATCTCACTCAAGCCGCACAATACCTTTGGCATGGCCGTGCAGGCCGCCCACTTCTGCCAGCTGGATGACACGGCGCAGTTGCCGGCACTGCTGGCCAGCAGCGCCTATCAGGCCGGCCCGGTGTTGTGGCTGGGTGGTGGCAGCAACCTGCTGCTGACGCGCGATTACCCCGGACTGGTGGTCAGGATGGCGCTACGCGGCATCCACCTGCTGGAAGAAAGCGCGGACAGCGTGCTGGTGGAGGCCGCTGCCGGCGAGAACTGGCACGACTTCGTACGCTACAGCCTGCAACAGGGCTGGTACGGGCTGGAAAACCTCAGCCTGATTCCCGGCACCGTGGGAGCCTGCCCGGTACAGAACATCGGCGCTTATGGCGTGGAAGTGAAAGACCGCATCACACAGGTCGTCTGTGCCGATCTGCATGCCCAGGGTGCCAGTGTGGTGCTGGACAATGCCGACTGCCGCTTTGCCTATCGCGACAGCATTTTCAAGCACGAGGCTGCCGGGCGGCTGCTGGTGACTGCCGTGCGCTTTCAGCTATCCCGCCAGCCGCAATTGAAAACCGGCTACGGCGACATCCGCCAGGAGCTGGAAAAGCGCGGCATCAGCCACCCCACCCCGCTCGACGTCAGCGATGTGGTGATGGCCATCCGCGCCAGCAAACTGCCCGACCCGGCGGTGCTGGGCAATGCCGGCAGCTTCTTCAAGAACCCGGTGGTTGAGCAGGGCCAGGCCGATGCCCTGTTGCAGCGCTTCCCGGCCCTGCCGCATTACCCGGCCGGACCGGGCCGGGTGAAACTGGCGGCAGGCTGGCTGATCGAACAGGCCGGTCTGAAAGGCTATCGTCAGGGCGATGCCGGCGTGCATGCGCGCCAGGCCCTGGTGCTGGTCAACCACGGCCAGGCCAGCGGCAGCCAGATGTGGGCACTGGCGCGCCATGTGCAGGATGCGGTACGCCAGCGCTATGGCGTGGAACTGGAAGCCGAACCACTGGTCTGGTAAACCCCGACCCTGACAAAGCGAACCATCATGCAGCAGACACTGACACCGCAACACGCGCCGGTACTGGTCTTCGACCTGGGCGGCGTCCTGGTGGACTGGAACGGGATCGATCCGCTGATGGCCCTGTCGCAGGGCCGCCTCAGCCGTGAACAGGCCAGGCAATTCTGGCTGCACACCCCGGAAGTGGCCCTGCTGGACACCGGCCGGGCCACGCCCGGCGAATTTGCCGCCCTGATGGCGGACAAGCTGCAATTGGGCATCAGCAGCGCCGCCATGCTGCAGGCGCTGGACGACTGGCTGCAAGGGCCGTTTGCCGGCGTCCATGCCTTGCTGCAACAGCTGGGGCAACGCTATCGGCTGGCGGTGCTGAGCAATAACAATGCCCTGCACTGGGGCAAGATCGAGCGCGAATTCGATTTGCTGCAGCACTTCGAAGCCTGCTTTGCCTCCCACCAGATCGGCCTGCGCAAGCCGGATGCCGCCGCTTATCGCCATGTGCAAGATGCACTGCAAGTGGCCGCCGGACAAATCCTGTTTTTCGATGACAACATCGAATGTGTGCAGGCGGCCCGGCAAGCCGGCTGGCAGGCATTTCACACCGTGGGCCTGCCGGCAGTGCAACAGGCTTTGCAGGCGCAGGGCCTGCTGAGCACCTGATGTCGATCTGTGCTTAAAACACCCCGGCCGCACTGACAAACAGCAGCAGCACCATGGCCATGCCACCCAGCCAGCACAGCGAACGCAAGGTGGCCTGATCGGCGATATAACACAGGCCATGCCCCAGCCGCAGCAGCAGGTAGAGCCCGGCCAGCAGGTCCAGCCGGCCGGCCGGCACCTTCATCATCCAGGCCAGCAACATGGCCGCGGCATAGCTGGGGAAAGCCTCCCAGGCATTCTGCTGTGCCCAGTTGGCGCGTTGCCGCCAGCCGGTGGCCGCCGCCAGTCCGACACGCGGCTGGTGGTTGTCATACGGGATGCCCGCCTTGGCCAGCAAGGTCCACAACAGCGGCAACAAGGACACCAGCAAGATACTCCACAGGGCAAAAGGCATGACTGTTTCTCCTGAATAAAGGGTGATTCATCGGCCAGCAGCCGGCTCAGATTTCCGGGCCGCGCCCCAGATAGGCCGCATCATCGAAGCTGGCAACCCACTGCGGCCGGTAGACGATCAGAATGGCCATCACCAGGCCGCTGATGAAAGCCTCGGACCAGGACAGCAAAAAATAAAACGGCAGCGCTTCTTCCAGCAGGTAATCCGCAGCGTAGCCGCCGCTCAGCCCCAGTGCCAGCATGCCGGCAGCACCGCTCAGAAACAGGCTGAGTCCGCCGGCGACAAAGGCATTGAGGAAGACATAGACAAACAGCTGGGCCGGCAGATGTCGCCGTGCCAGCTGCAACAGCAGGCTGCTGAGCGCCACCGGCAGGGCCGCGGCCAGCAACCAGTTCAGCCCCAGCGCCAGCAAGTCGCCATGGCCACCGGCCACCAGTGCCAGCAACAGTAGCGCCATGGCCAGCAAGGCCAGCCAGGGCCCCATCAGCAAGGTGAGCACCGTGGCGCCCAGCATATGGAAGGACAAGCCGGGCTTGAGCCCGCCCTTCATCAGCCACAGCCCCAGCAGCAGCACCACCGCGCCCATCCAGGCATTGCAGGCAGCAGCATCCAGCTGGCGCCAGCGCACCCGGGTGGCAGCAAAACCCAGCACCAGCCCGGCCAGCGCCGCCGCCGCCCACAGCAGCCACAGGGGAAACAACACAGCAGGCAAATCCATGAATACTCCAGCCCGACAAGGTGTTGCGCATGATACCACCACGACGATTAGCCCCACAGCACCGGCATGGCTGGGTACAATAGCGCTTTTGCCATCAGGGTTCCGACATGAAGCAGCCAGCCCACCACCTTATCGCCCAGCAGGTCAGCATTGCGCTGGCCGAGGATATTGGTCAGGCCGACCGGACCGCGCAGCTGATCGGGCAGGCCGAGGAAGGCTGTGCCACCGTCGTGCTGCGCGAAGAGGCCGTACTGTGCGGCAAGGCGTGGTTTGAAGAGTGTTTCCGCCAGGTTGACGAACGCTGCAGCGTCCTCTGGCAAGTCCGCGAAGGCCGCAAGATTGCCGCTGGCAGCGTGCTGTGCGAAATCAGCGGCCCGGCCCGCGCCCTGCTGACCGCAGAGCGTTCGGCGCTCAACTTCCTGCAAACCCTGTCGGCCGTGGCCACCCAGACCCGGCGCTATGTGGATGTGGTGGCCGGCACCCGCGCCCGCATTCTGGACACCCGCAAAACCTTGCCCGGCCTGCGTCTGGCGCAGAAATACGCGGTGACCGTGGGCGGTGGCGACAACCAGCGCATCGGCCTGTACGACGGCATCCTGATCAAGGAAAACCACATCATGGCTGCCGGCGGCATCCGTCAGGCGCTGGAACAGGCTTTCCGCCTCATTCCACCGGGGGTGACACTGCAGATCGAAGTGGAAAACCTGGACGAGCTGCAACAGGCCCTGGATGGCGGTGCCCGGCTTATCCTGCTGGACAATATGTCGCTGGAAGACATGCGTGCCGCGGTGGCGCTGAGCGCCGGCCGCGCCTTGCTCGAAGCCTCCGGCGGCGTGGACATGCACAGCGTGCGTGCCATCGCCGAAACCGGGGTCGACCGCATTTCCATCGGCAAACTCACCAAGGATATCCAGGCCATCGACCTGTCCATGCGCTTTCAGCACTGAGGCCGGCACCGCACCGTGCGCAACGGAAAAGTGTCCATTTGCAGATTGACGGGGTATACCGGATAAAGCATGCCGGTCAGACGGCCATACAGGCCGCGAACAGCTAAACGGGGAAAAGCATATCTTGCGCAAGCAACAACAGGCGAAGGGCAAGCGCGCCAAATGGCTGGCGGCGATCTTTCTGGCCAGCACCTTGCTGGTGGTCGTGCTCGACCTGGCCGGAACCCGTCGTCAGGGTGAAAGCGAGGCACGCAACCAGGCAGCCGGCTTGTCCGAGCTACTGGAAGAGCGGCTATCGTCCGGCTTGCGCGAAACCAGCCTGATCCTGAAAAGCGCCAGCGACAGCACCCTGGTGCAGCTGCTGCTGAACAAGCACATGCTGTCGCAGGAACAGGAGCAGCGCATCGACCTGCAGATGCACGGCAAGCTGCGGCAAATGCCCTATCTGAAGCAGATCGACATTCTGGATAGCTCCTGCTACCTGCTGTATTCCAGCCAGAAGCACAGTCCCTCCTCCCAGCTGAAAACCGACTATTGCCGCTGGTATCACCGCAATGGTGCCCAGGACAGCAGCTTTACCTCCACCCGCCGCGAACAGGGCCAGGATGGCATCGTGCTGGTACAGAAGCTGCTGAACCAGGATGACGAGGCCATCGGCATGGTGGTGGGCGTGCTGGACCGGCATTTCTTTCAGGCTGAAGTCGCCAAGCTGCCGGTCGGCCGTTTCGGCGAAATCCTGGTGCTGGATCAGCGCCAGATGCTGCAAGCCAGCTGGCCTGCCCAGGCAGGCCGGATGGATCAGCCGCTGAACGAGCTGCAAAGCACCGAAGTGCTGGACCGCCACGATAATTACCTGCAGTTTCGCGCCCGCTCCATCCTGGACCAGGAAATGCGGCTTTACAGCTCGCGCCTGATGGAAGGCTTTCCCTTCCGCGTGGTGGTGGGCATTGCCGAACGCGATTTCACCCGCGCCTATAACGACAAGGCCACGCTGGCCGTTCTGGCCTGGCTGTTTACTGCCGGCCTGACCATGCTGACCCTGCGCAACCATCTGGCCAGCATCCGCCAGAACCGCTTGCTGTCCACCAGCGCCGCACGCATCCGCGAAAGCGAGGAGCTGGCCCGGCTCACCCTGGACACCGCGCCGGTGGCGCTGCTGCTGGTGGCGACCGACACCCTGCGCATCCTGCGGGCCAATGCCCCGGCACGCGAGATGCTGCAGCTGCCAGCCGCGCCGCAGCGTGCGGATGGCCAGACAGCGATGCTGGACCTGCCACTGCAGCTGGCCCCGGTCTGCGACTGGCTGCGCAGCGGCGAAATCGTTGCCAACCGCGAAGCCGAGCTGGAACGCGCCGACCAGAGCAAGCTGTGGGCCATCGTCTCGGTCGAGCTGATGCCGCAGCAGCAGATTCCGGCGGCACTGATTGCCCTCTACGACATTTCCGAACGCAAGGCCCTGGAAAACGAGCTGGAAGAAAAGAACCGCCTGCTAAACGAGATGGCCATTACCGACCCGCTGACCCGGCTAAGCAATCGCCGCCATGCCGACCAGACCCTCAAGGAAGAATTGCAGCGCTGCGAACGCTACAGCCAGCCGATGTCGGTGGCCGTGTTCGATATCGACCACTTCAAGCAGTTCAATGACAGCTTTGGCCACCAGGCTGGCGACAATGTGCTGCTGGCCGTGGCCAATGCCGCGGTGGACTGTACCCGCAGCACCGATGTCTGCGCCCGCATCGGTGGCGAAGAATTCCTGGTGATCTTCCCCTGCACCCGCCTGCGCGATGCGGAAAAAGTCATGGCACGGGTACAGCAGGTGCTGGCCGGCACGGTCTTTCCGTTTACCGACGAGAAAGTGACCTTCAGCGGAGGCATTACCGCCTGGCGCCCCGGCGACACGCCGTCCAGCATGCTCAGCCGCGCCGACAAATTGCTTTATCAGGCCAAGATGGCCGGACGCGACCTGATGCTGAGCGACGGCAACCCCGACTGAGTTTCAGCCGGTCGTCTCCAGCGCCTGTGACAGCAGGCGCAGCATGGCGGCCGTGGCCCCCCAGATGGTGAACTGCTGCCACTGCATGGCCAGATAATGCCCGGCCACCCCGTCGCGCACATAGCTGTGCTTTTCATACTGCCGGCCATCCAGCGCCAGTTGCAGCGGCAGTTCGAACACCTCGGCCACCTCGCCCGGTTCCGGACGCAGCTGCAAGGGCGGCTGCAGCATGGCCACCACCGGCGTCACCACAAAGCCGGTGATGGTCACGTACTGCGGCAAAGTGCCCAGCACCACCACCTGCTCTTCCGCCAGACCGATCTCCTCGCGCGCTTCGCGCAGGGCGGCGGCGATGACCGAACGGTCCTCGGCATCCACCTTGCCCCCCGGAAAACTCACCTGGCCGGCATGGGTCGACAAGGACTCGGTACGCCGGGTCAGCAGCACCGTGGGGCCGCTATCGTGCCAGACCAGCGGCACCAGCACGGCCGCCGGTCGCTGGCCCTCCTGCACGCCACGCCAGGGAATGTCACCGGCCTGTCCATCGAAGACAAAACCGGCCAGGCGCTGGCGTATCCAGTCCTGGGCTTTTTCTCTGTCCGCCGGCCACATGGCTGTCATCCTTCTTATTTGGTGTGCGGGCCTATCTTGGGCAGCGCCAGTTCGCTCCAGTGTGCAAACAGGCGCAGCGCCAGTCCACCCAGAAACAACAGCTGCAACAGCAAGGTGCTGACCCAGGTCAGCTGGTCCAGCACAAACAGTCCACCTGCTACCAGTATGGACACCGTTCCGTAAAAATCCTTGTGCAGGATGAAGGGAATGTCATTCACCATCATGTCGCGCACCACGCCGCCACCGACGGCGGTGATGAAACCCAGCAACACCACGCCGAAAGCGTTCAGGTCATACATCAGCCCGACCTGGGCACCGGTGATGCTGAAGGCCACCAGGCCCAGCGAATCGGCAATGATGAACAGCCGCTCCAGCGTGCGGCTTTGCCGCCGGTGCAGGCGCAGCAGCGCCGAAACCAGCAAGGTGGCGGCGATGATGGCCAGACTGGTGTAATCGAAAAACACCAGCGGCACCCTGGCCACCAGCACGTCGCGGATGATGCCGCCGCCGATGGCGGTGAGCAGGGCCACCACCACGATGCCCAGCAGGTCCAGTTGCTTGCGCACGCCGATCAGATAACCGGAAAAGGCAAAGGCAACGGTGCCCAGGGCGGAAAACACTTCCATCTGAAAAAAGCGGCTACTGATTTCCATCACAGACCATCATCAACAAAAACGCCAGACCTTGTCAGGCCCGGCGTCGGGTTTTGCTTATGCATTCCGCGGAATGCCGTTCTTGCCGCCTTAGCGGCGCATGGAATCGAAGAAGGCCAGATTGGACTTGGTGGCCTTGATCTTGTCCTGCAGGAATTCCATCGCCTCGATGTCATCCATCGGGTACAGCAGCTTGCGCAATACCCAGATGCGTTGCAGCTGGTCTTGCGGCACCAGCAGTTCTTCGCGACGGGTACCGGAACGGTTGATGTTGAGTGCCGGGAAGATGCGCTTTTCCGCCATGCGGCGATCCAGGTGGATTTCGCAGTTGCCGGTACCCTTGAATTCTTCGTAGATCACATCGTCCATGCGGCTGCCGGTATCGATCAGCGCGGTGGCGATGATGGTCAGGCTGCCGCCTTCTTCCACATTACGCGCAGCACCAAAGAAACGCTTGGGGCGCTGCAGGGCGTTGGCATCCACACCACCGGTCAGCACCTTGCCGGAGGCCGGCACCACGGTGTTGTAGGCGCGGGCCAGACGGGTCACCGAGTCCAGCAGGATGACCACGTCCTTCTTGTGCTCGACCAGGCGCTTGGCTTTTTCGATCACCATTTCAGCCACTTGCACGTGGCGGGTGGCCGGCTCGTCGAAGGTGGAGGAGACGACCTCGCCCTTTACCGAGCGCTGCATTTCGGTCACTTCTTCCGGACGCTCGTCAATCAGCAGCACAATCATCACCGCTTCCGGGTGATTGGTGGTGATGGCGTGTGCGATGTGCTGCAGCATGACCGTCTTGCCGGACTTCGGCGGTGCCACCAGCAAGGCGCGCTGGCCTTTGCCGATGGGGGCAATCAGGTCGATGATGCGGCTGGTGATGTTTTCCTCGCTGCGGATGTCGCGTTCGAGCTTGAACTGCTCGGTCGGGAACAGCGGCGTGAGGTTTTCAAACAGGATCTTGTGCTTGGAGTTTTCCGGCGGCTCGCCGTTGACCTTGTCCACCTTCACCAGGGCGAAGTAGCGTTCGCCATCCTTGGGCGTGCGGATCTCGCCTTCGATGGAGTCCCCGGTGTGCAGATTGAAGCGGCGAATCTGCGACGGGCTGACATAGATGTCATCCGGGCCAGCCAGATACGAGGTATCCGGGCTGCGCAGGAAACCGAAACCGTCCGGCAGCACTTCCAGGGTGCCCTCGCCGAAGATGCTTTCGCCTTTTTTGGCCTGGTTTTTCAGAAGCGCAAAAATGAGGTCTTGTTTGCGCAGGCGGTTCGCGCCCTCGATCTCGTTGGAAATAGCCATTTCCACGAGCTGGGATACATGAAGGTGTTTGAGATCAGATAAATGCATAGCGGCCGTTGGTCGACTCGTAAAGATTGAGCAGAACGCTGTTTGTGGGGTGTAGATGCGGATACGAAACAGGCGGCTGATGTGCCGCCTGCTTGAAGAATGTTCAGATGAGAATAGACGCTTTAGATGTGGCTGTCAATGAAGGCGGCGAGCTGGCTCTTGGCCAGTGCGCCCACCTTGGTGGCGGCAACCTGGCCGTCCTTGAAAATCATCAGCGTCGGGATGCCGCGAATGCCGAATTTCGGCGGGGTCAGCTCGTTCTGGTCGATGTTGAGCTTGGCCACTTTCAGGCGACCGGCGTATTCCTTGGCCACTTCGTCCAGGATGGGGGCGATCATCTTGCACGGACCGCACCATTCCGCCCAGTAGTCGACCAGTACCGGCACATCGGCCTTCAGGACGTCTTGTTCAAAGGAGTCGTCGGTTACGTGCAGGATAAGATCGCTCATGGCTTCCTCTAGTATTCGGGGTGGTTTGCAGTGTCGTTGACCGCTGATGTTAACAATTGGCTGCCTGCGGGGCAACCGCGGCTTTGCCGCCCTGCCGGCCTGCGCAGTGCGGTCAGCCACGGCCATCCATAGACAATGGGAGCGGCAACGGCGCTTTTCAAGAGTCCGCCAAGGCCGCTGCCAGCAATTGGCGGGTATAGGCCTGCCGTGGCGCCGCGAACAACTGGCCGGCCGCCCCCTGCTCCACCACCCGTCCGCCCTGCAATACCAGCACCTGATGCGCCACCGCGCGGATCACCGCCAGATCATGGCTGATGAACAGATAACTGAGGCCGTATTTGCGCTGCAGGCTGCGCAACAGCTGCAGCACCTGTTTTTGCAAGGTGGCATCCAGCGCACTGGTCGGTTCGTCCAGCAGCAGGAGCTTGGGCTTGAGAATCAATGCCCGGGCAATGGCAATGCGCTGGCGCTGACCGCCGGAGAATTCATGCGGATAGCGCTCCATGCATTCATGATGCAGGCCCACTTCGGCCAGGGTGGCCACCACCTGCTGGCGGATTTCGGCGTGGCTGAGCTGCGGCTGGTGCCGTTCCAGCCCTTCGGCCACGATCTGCCCCACCGTCATGCGTGGCGACAGCGCGGCGAACGGGTCCTGGAATACCACCTGGAAATCCTTGCGTGCCCGGCGCAGTGCGCCGCCGCGCAAGCCCTGCAGATCGACATCATCCAGGCTGATCTCGCCGCGGCACGGCAACAGCCGCAGCAGGGCCAGGCCCAGCGTGGTCTTGCCCGAGCCCGATTCCCCGACAATGCCCAGCGTCCGCCCGGCGGGCACGCTGAGTGACACATCCTGCAACACCGTCTGCTCGCGCCGGCGCAGCAGGCCGCTTTTCTGGACATAGCTGACCGCCAGATTGCGCGCCAGCAGACGCGGCGGCATGACAGGGGCGGCTTCCTCGTCCAGCACATCCGGCCGGCTGGCCAGCAATTCGGCGGTATACGGGTGGGCGGGCTGGCGGAACACCTGTGCCACCTTGCCACTTTCCACCACCAGGCCGCCGCGCATCACCACCACCTTGTCGGCAAAGCGCCGCACCAGGTTGAGGTCGTGGGTGATGAACAGCACCGCCATGCCCAGTTCCTGCTGCAATTCGTCCAGCAGTTGCAGGATTTGCGCCTGCACCGTCACATCCAGTGCCGTGGTGGGCTCATCGGCAATGAGCAAACGCGGCTGGCAGGCCAGCGCCATGGCAATCATCGCGCGCTGGCGCTGGCCGCCGGACAGCTGGAAGGGGTAGCTGTCTATCTTGTCAGCCGCCTCGCTGATGCCGGTACGCAGCAACAGGCGGATGGCCTCGGCCCGCGCTTCACGGGCGGTCAGCCCCAGGTGCAGGGTGAGGGTTTCGCCGATTTGCCGGCCAATGGTGAACAAGGGATTCAGCGCATGCATCGGCTCCTGGAAAATCATCGCGATATCGCGGCCACGTATCTGGCGCAGGCGCTTTTCACCGGCTCCCAGCAGCTCCTCACCGGCCAGGCGAATGGAGCCGCTGAGCCGGACATCGGGATTGAGCTGCAGCAGGGCCTGGGCGGTCACGGTTTTGCCGGAGCCGGATTCACCCACCAGCGCCACCTTTTCGCCGGCGGCCACGCTGAAGCCCACCGAGGACAACACTTGCTGGCGGCCAAAGTGGGCATTGAGCGCGGCAACGGTCAACAGGGTTTCCATCTCAGCCTTTCCGGGTATCCATGGCGGCACGCAGCCCTTCGCCGATGAAGATCAGCAATAGCAGGGTGGTGGTGAGAACGGCGAAGGTGGGCAGGGCAATCCACCAGGCGTCCAGATTGTCCTTGCCCTGTGCCAGCAGCTCGCCCAGGCTGGGCGTGCTGGATGGCACCCCCAGACCGAGAAAATCCAGGCTGGTGAGTGCCAG
Source organism: Aquitalea sp. ASV15 (assembly GCF_016429115.1). Taxonomy (NCBI): domain Bacteria; kingdom Pseudomonadati; phylum Pseudomonadota; class Betaproteobacteria; order Neisseriales; family Chromobacteriaceae; genus Aquitalea; species Aquitalea sp. ASV15. The sequence goes on from NZ_JAELTZ010000026.1 coordinate 12,293, forward strand.
AATCGCCCCGCTCACCCGGAAGGGCAGAAAGGCCAGCACCGGTGTCAGGCTGTTGGGCAGCAAATGCCGCCACATGATCTGCAGGCTGTTCAGCCCCAGCGCGCGCGCCGCCAGCACATATTCCAGCTGGCGGTTACGCAGGAACTCGGCACGCACATAATCGGCCAGCCCCATCCAGCCGAATACCGTCAGCAGCAATAACAGCAGCAGCAGGCTGGGCTTGAACAGCGAGGCCAGGATGATCAGCAGGTAAAGCTCGGGCAGGCTGCCCCAGATTTCCAGCAGTCTTTGCAGCACAAGATCGAACTTGCCGCCGAAAAAACCCTGCAGCGAGCCGAACAGCACCCCCAGCAGCGTGCCGGACACGGTCAGTGCCAGTGCAAACAGCACCGACACCCGAAAGCCGTAGATCAGCCGTGCCAGCACGTCCCGCCCGCGATCATCGGTGCCCAGCACATTGTCAGCCGACGGCGCCGCCGGGTTGGGGTTGTCGGCAAAATAATTCACCGTGTTGTAGCTGTAGGGATTGGGCGCATAGACGGCAAAGTTGCCCGGCCGGGCAAACTGGTCCTGGATGAAGGGGTCGAGATAATCGGTGGCGGTGTCGAAATCGCCGCCGAATGTGGTTTCCTGGTAATCGAACAGCAGGGGGAAATACAGCTGGTCGTGATAGCGCACCACCAGCGGGCGGTCGTTGGAGAGCAGCTCGGCCCCCAGCGACAGTGCAAACAGCAGCAGGAACAGCCACAGGCTGTAAAAGCCGCGCTTGTGCTGGCAAAAACGCCGCCAGGCGCGCTGACCGGGAGTGAGACCGGGCACATGGCTCATCGCTCACCTCCCTCGAAGCTGACACGCGGGTCCACCAGCACATAGCTCAGATCGGACAACAGCTTGGCCAGCAAGCCCAGCAGGGTGAACACATACAGGCTGCCCATCACCACCGGGTAATCGCGGCGCATCACCGACTCGTAAGACAGCAGGCCCAGCCCGTCCAGCGAGAACAGGGTTTCGATCAGCAGGCTGCCGGTAAAGAAGGCGCCGATAAAGGCCGCCGGAAAGCCGGTAATCAGCGGGATCAGCGCATTGCGGAAGACATGGCGGTACAGGATGGCGCGTTCCGACAAACCCTTGGCGCGCGCGGTGTAGACATACTGGCGGCGGATTTCTTCCAGAAACACATTCTTGGTGAGCATGGTCATCACCGCCAGATTCCCCACCACCGAGGCGGTCACTGGCAGCACGATGTGCCACAGGTAATCCAGCAGCTTGTCGATGAAACTGAGGCTGGACCAGTTGTCGCTGACCAGGCCGCGCAGCGGGAACAGCTGCCAGAAACTGCCACCACCGAACAGCACCAGCAAGGCCACCCCCAGCACAAAACCGGGAATGGCATAGCCGACCAGAATCAGCGTGCTGCTGGCCAGATCGAACAGGCTGCCGTCACGCACCGCCTTGGCGATGCCCAGTGGAATGCACAGCAGATAGGTGATGAAAAAGGTCCACAGGCCGATGCTCATCGACACCGGCAGCTTGGACAGGATCAGCTGCGCCACCGACTGGTGATGGAAAAAACTCTCGCCCAGATCAAAGCGGGCAAAACCGGCCAGCATGTGGCCAAAGCGCTGCAAGGGCGGCTGGTCAAAGCCATACAGCTTGCGCAGTGCCTGCAGCTCCTCTGGCTGCAGGCCACCACGGCTCTGATACGGGCTGCCGCTGCTGACCGTCTCGCCGGCCACACCGCTGTGGCCCAGTTGCTGCACCATCTGCTCCACCGGTCCGCCCGGCACCAGCTGGATGATGGCAAAGGTGAGCGCCAGCACGCCGATCAGGGTGGGAATCATCAGTAACAGGCGTTTGAGGATATAGCGCCACATGCTCATTTTTTCTCCCACCAGGTTTCGATGGCCCACATGGTCGGGCTGTAATACAAAGGCAGCTTGGCGGGCTGGCCAAAGCGGTTCCACCAGGCCATGCGGTAATAAGGCAGATACCAATTGGGCAGCAGGTAATAGCCGGCACGCAAGACCCGGTCCAGCGCGCGGCTGGCCGCCTGCAACTGGCGACGGTCGGCAAACTGCTGGAAATCGGGCAGCAGGGCCTCTACCGCCGGATCGCACAGCCCGGCCCAGTTTTGCGAACCGGGGGTCTGCGCTGCCTGACAGCTGTGGTAGTCCAGTTGCTCGTTGCCCGGACTGTTGCTGGCGCCATACACCACCACCGTCATGTCGTAGTCGAAATCATTCAGCCGGCGCTGGTAGATGGCCGGGTCCACCAAGCGCACCGTCAGGGTGATGCCCAGCTTGGCCAGATTCTGCTGCCAGCCGCTGGCCACCCGGTCGTATACCTTGGAATAGGTCAGAAACTCGATGCGCAGCGGGCGGCCGCGATGGTCGACCAGCAAACCGCCCTCGTAGCGCCAGCCCGCCTCGAACAACAGCTGGCGCGCCTGGCGCAGATTGCGGCGGATGCCATAGCGGCCATCGGTAAACGGTGGTTCCACCGGCAGGCCGAACACCACCGGGTCCAGCTTGTCCTTGATCGGATTGAGCAGCTTCAGCTCGTCCGGCCCCGGCAGACCGCTGGCGGCCAGATCGCTATTGGTGAAAAAGCTGTTGCTGCGCCGGTACTGGCCATAAAACAGGTTACGGTTGGCCCATTCGAAATCAAAGGCCAGGCTGATGGCCTGGCGCAAGCGCTTATCGGCAAACTGCTGCCGCCGCAGATTGAACACAAAGCCCTGCATGCCGGCACTGAGCTGGTGCGGCAGGGCTTTCTTGATGATGCGGCCATCGTCAAACTTGGGGCCGACATAGCCGCGCGCCCATTGCTTGGCCATGTTCTCGGCCGACACATCGAACTCGCCGGCCTTGAAGGCTTCCAGCCGGGCGGTTTCGTCCTGGTAATAGCGGTAGCTGATACGGTCGAAATTGAACATGCCCCGGCGAACCGGCAGCCTGGCTGCCCAGTATTGCGGATTGCGCTTGAAGCTGATGTTCTTGCCCAGGTCATAGCGCTCCAGCACATAGGGGCCGGAGCCGACGGGTGGTTGCAGGGCCACATCGGCCAGCGATTTGCCGGCAGCAATCCATTGCCGGGAAAACACCGGCAGCTGGCACAGCGTCATGTGCAGCTCGGAATTCCGGCGCTTGAAGTCAAAGCGCACGGTGGCGGCATCCACCGCTACCGCCTGTTGCACATCGGCCCAGTAGACGCGGTATAGCGGCGTGGCCGCCGGGTCGCGCGTCAGGGTATTGAAGGAGGCCACCACATCGGCTGCCTGCACCGGGCGGCCATTGGCAAAGCGCGCCAGCGGGTTCAGGTGAAAGCGTACCGACAACTTGTCGGCAGCCAGCTGCATGTCGTCGGCCAGCAGGCCATAGCAGCTATAGGGTTCGTCCTCGCTGGACACGCCCAGCGTATCCAGCAACAGCGCCTGCACGCCATCAGCCTTGTCCCCTTTCAGGGTGAAAGGATTCAGCGTGTCGAAACTGCCCTGCGCCGGCAATACCAGCTGCCCGCCCTTGGGCGCTTGCGGCTCGACATAGTCAAAATGTGTAAAACCGGCGGCGTATTTCGGGGTATAGCCCATGGCCTGAGCCGGAGCAGCCATCCCCCTGGCAGCCCACAGCAGCAGCAAAACCCCTAGCCAATGTTGTTGTTTCATATTGTTGTGACTGCTTACGCATTAATCATGACTAGCTTATCATTGCGGTTTTCCGTTTTGCGGCTGCCGGCGACAGTCTGCCGCCCAGCCCGGGCAGAACGGGATAATCATGCATTGTGGACAGGATAGCCTGTTTCCGGCTGGCGGCGGAACGCTCCAGCCCGTGGCGCACGGCCTGTTACCACGATATAAACCTTTTTCCGACCGTCTGCCGGACGCGCGATTCGCGGCCTTGCCGCCTCGTGCACGACGGCTGTCGGACAATCCCCACGACAGCGTAGTGCAGGCTTGGGTATAATGCCCCCCTGTTTCTACCAAGAAGGACTCCAAATGGGCTTTCTGCAAGGCAAAAAAATTCTGATTACCGGCATGATCTCCAACCGCTCCATCGCCTATGGCATCGCCCAGGCGTGCCACAAGCAAGGCGCGGAGCTGGCTTTCACCTATGTGGTGGACAAGCTGGAAGACCGTGTACGTGAAATGGCCAAGGATTTCGGCAGCGAGCTGGTTTTCCGCTGCGATGTGCAGAGCGATGATGAAATCAACCAGCTGTTTGTCGATCTGGGCAAGCAGTGGGATGGTCTGGACGGCCTGGTGCATGCCATTGCCTTCGCCCCGCGCGAATCGCTGGAAGGCGACTTCCTGGACGCACTGACCCGCGAAGCCTTCCACACCGCGCACGATGTTTCCGCTTACAGCTTCCCGGCGCTGGCCAAGGCAGCACGCCCGATGATGCAAGGCCGCAATGCCGCCCTGCTGACCCTGTCCTATCTGGGTGCCATCCGCGCCATCCCGAACTACAACGTGATGGGTCTGGCCAAGGCCAGCCTGGAATCGTCGGTACGCTTCATGGCCGCCAGCCTGGGCAAGGACAATATCCGTGTCAACGGCCTGTCCGCCGGTCCGATCAAGACCCTGGCCGCTGCCGGCATTTCCGGCTTCTCCAAGCTGCTGTCGATTGCTGCCGGCCAGTCCTGTCTGCGCCGCAACGTCACCACCGAGGAAGTGGGCAACACCGCAGCCTTCCTGCTGTCGGACCTGGCCTCCGGCATTACCGGTGAAATCACCTATGTTGATGCCGGCTTCAGCATCAACTCGATGAACGTACCGGACGCTTGAGTCATCCCGGCCTAGCCGGCTGCACTGCTGACAGGTCCGCCACGGGGCGGCTTCCTTGACTGGAAGCCGCCCCGTTTTGCTGTGCCCGCCCCGCCGGGTTCAACCAAATGGTGGATGGTGCCGCCAGCGCCGCTCTCGCACACTGATCGGGCCATTACCCAATCAGGAGAACAGCATGAGCAGCCAACCCGTATTCATTCCCGTCGGCGATCTGGCCGATGGTTTCGCGCCGGACAGCCACATCCTTCCCGGCACAGCAGTCCTGCAAGGGCGACAGTTTGTGCTGCACTTTGCCGATGGCAGCAGCGCCAGCCTGCAGGTGGGCGAGCAGGAGTGCCAGCTGACAAGCCTGGGCCAGGGCAGCGCAGAGGGCTTTGTCGGCCAGGGCGCTTACCGCGCCAGCAGCCTGCGCCCCGGCATCGTGCTGCTGGACTTCATCCCGCGCCAGGCACATGGCCATTCGCTCAGCCTGGTACTGGATCTGAGCGCTGCGCTGTTTACCGCGGTGGCCGGCCAGCTGCCCAGCGCACAGGAAGTGGCGCAGTCCGCCTTCAGCCGCGTCAATCAGGGCCAGGAACTCACCGCAGTGCGCTGCCAGTTTGCCCATGGCAGCCTTGATCAGCCGCTTGCGGCCAATACCCCCCTGCACCATGTCACCGATGAGTTGCTCGGCCTGCGCAACCTGTACCGCTACAGCCCCACCGAGTGTTACGAGCATATCTATCTGAACAGCCACTTTTATACCTGGCAGTGCCTGCAAGGGGTGGAACAGGGGCTGGCCGATGTAGACCGCTGCCACTACTTCAAGCTGGACCACGAGCTCTACCTGTTTGTCTGGCGCGAGAAAATCATCCCCACACTGGGCGTGGTGCTGATCGACCTACAGCAACTGAAAACCGATGGCAAGATTTTCGGCTATCAGGGCAATGACTTCAGCGCCGTTGCCAATTTCCCGGTAGGTGCCAGGACACAGATCCTCAACCGCACCAGCCACCCGCTGCACGACTGAGGAGCGGCCATGCCCAACCCCGACTTTGCCGGCAAGGTGGTGCTGGTGACCGGCGGCGCGCAAGGCATAGGCGCCGCCATCTGCCAGCTGTTTGCCCGCCATGCCGCCACGGTGGTGGTGGCGGACTTGCAGGGCGAACTGGCCCAGGCCACGGCCGCAGCCTTGCGGGCGCAAGGGCTGCAGGCCAGCGCCTGCCAGTGCGATCTGGCCGAGCCAGAACAGGCTGCCGCACTGGTAGGCCGCGTGCTGGAACAACAGGGCCGGCTGGATGTGCTGATCCACAATGCCGCCTATTTCCCGCTGACGGCGTTTGCCGACATCCGCCCGCCCCTGCTGCAACGCACCCTGGCCGTCAACCTGCAGGCGCTGTTCTGGCTGAGTCAGGCCGCACAAGCGGCCATGCGTCGCCAGGGGGGCGGACGCATCATCGCCACCTCATCGGTAACCGGCCCGCGGGTTGCCTATCCGGGGCTGGCGCATTACGCGGCGTCCAAGGCCGGGGTCAACGGCTTTATCCGTGCCGCCGCACTGGAACTGGCGGCGGATCGCATCACCGTCAACGGGGTGGAGCCGGGGATGATACGCACACCAGCCATGGATAATCTGGGCGATGCCGACGTGAATGCGGCCATTGCCCGCGGCATCCCGCTGGGCCGGCTGGGCGAGCCGGGCGATATCGCGGCAGCCATGCTGTTTCTCGCCTCCGACGCGGCTGCCTACATCACCGGCCAGACCATCGTAGTGGATGGCGGTGCCACCTTGCCGGAGAGCAGCGCCGTCATGCCCTGATCGGCTATGGCGCAGCCAGTTGGCAGCAGTTAACAGCGCGGCCAGGCGCGCAGCTGCCGACAGCACCTGCAGTCGAGCCAGGAGGCTCAAGGCCGCAGCAGCGGTTTTATTCCCGGCACGCAACAAGACCGCCACCCGGCGGTCTTGTTGCTGGCATGCTGTCACAGCTGACTGTAAGCCAGCGTCGGCACATCGACGATGCTGGAGCCGCCATCCGCCACAATGGCGGCGCCGGTGATGATGCTGGCCTGCTCCGACAGCAAAAAGCGGCATACCGCGGCGATTTCCTCCGCAGCCGCGGCGCGGCGCAAGGGCACGTCGGCCGTCACCCGGGCATAGGCTTGCTGCAGGCTGTCGCCATAGCGCTGCATCAGCGGCTGCATTTCCTCGTCGGCCATCGGCGTCTTTACCCAGCCGGGGCAGACCGCATTCACCCTCACCCCTTGCGGGCCATAATCGCGCGCCAGCGAACGGGTCAGGCCGATCAGCGCATGCTTGGCCGTGGTATAGCCACAGACTTCCGGACCGGCGGCCAGCGAGGCAATCGATGCCAGCAACACCACAGCCCCCCGGCTATTGATCAGGGCCGGCAGGCAGGCGCGCGTGCTGACAAAGGCCGAATCCAGATTGGCACGCATGGCCGCCTGCCATGCCGCATCGTCGGTAGCCAGCGCACTGCCCATACCCAGACCACCGGCGCAGCACAACAGGCCGTCAATCCGCCCGTAACGCTGCATGATCCGGGCCAGCAATGCCTGCCAGTCGCTGCTGCTGGCGGCATCGCCCACCAGGGCCAGCGCGCCGCAATCCTGTGCCACTGCCTGCAAGGGCGCAGCGCGGCGGCCGATCAATACCAGGGTGTGGCCATCGGCAGCCAGCAGCCGGGCGCAGGCGGCCCCGATGCCGCTGCCGGCTCCGGTAATGACGATGGTTCTGGCGTGTTCGCTCATGTCTTGCTCCTGTTGGTGGACAAGGGCCCAGTCTAGGCCGCGGCACGACAGCCCCCCATCCATCAAATGGTGGACAGCCACCTGCACAAACAGCGAGGTACTTGGGTTGCAGGAAACTGAATGTTAAGATGTTAAAAACATTGCCCATCCTGCGCCCCATGTCCAAACAGAGTCCCCAACACCAGCACCGCCTCCCCCAGCATTTGTTGCGCGCCCGCGAAGCGGTGATGGCCTACTTCCGTCCCCTGCTCAACAGCGTGGGTCTGACCGAGCAGCAATGGCGCATCTTGCGGCTGCTGGATGATCGCGGCGAAATGGAAGCCGGCATGATTGCCGACCTGGCCTGCATCCTGTCGCCCAGCCTGACCGGCATTCTGGTACGCATGGAAAAGGCCGGCCTGGTGCAGCGCAGCCGCGACAAGGTGGACAGCCGCCGGCTGATCGTGTCCTTGTCCAAGGAAGGTCGCCGCCTCACCCGCCAGGTGGCGCCGCTGTCCACCGCCTGCTACGAGCAGATCGAAGCCCATTTCGGCGAGGAAAAACTGGAGCTGCTGATCAGCCTGCTGAACGAGCTGGAACAGCTGCCCGCCCCCCAGCCCGGCGTACTGCTGGGCAGCACGCTGGAGGAAGCTTAAGGTCCTGCCGGGCCGGGTGCGTGCGCTACGGTACGAAAACCGATATGACTGCTGCCCAGGCTCAATTCCTGGGCATGACGGGCGCTGGGCCGGTAACGCTGGCAATACAGCGGCGAACACAGGAAGGACCCCCCCTTGATGGTGCCAAGCTGGCGGCCACGCGCCTGCAATGACAGGGCAGCTTCCAGATTCAGCGCCGGCTGTGCCGTGGCAGCGGGCAGCGGCGTACTCCAGTCATCTGCCGTCCATTCCCACACATTGCCGATCAGGTCGAACAGGCCATAGCCATTGGCGGCAAAACAGCCCACCGGGGCGGTAGCGGCAAAGCCATCTTCAGTATTGTTCTTGAAGGGGAAAGGCCCCTGCCAGGTATTGGCCATCTGCCGGCCTTGCCGCTGCAGGCTGTCTCCCCAGGGAAAACGGCTGGCGACAGCGCCACGCGCGGCATATTCGAACTCGGCCTCGGTAGGCAGGCTGCGCCCGGCCCAGCGCGCATAGGCCATGGCATCCTCGCGGGCGATATGCACCACCGGGTGGTTTTCCCGGCCGCGCCAGCTGCTGCCCGGCCCTTCCGGCTGCCGCCAGTTGGCGCCGGGAACAAAGTGCCACCAGTTGACTTGGTCCGGGTCCAGCCGGCTGGGCATGATGAACACCATGGAGCCGGGCTGGCGCAGCCTGGCTGGCACATCAGGGTAGTGCCGGCCATCCAGCCCGCGCTCGGCCAGGGTGCGATAGCCGGTGGCGCGCACAAAGCGGGCAAACTGGGCATTGCTCACTTCGTGTCTATCCATCCAGAAGCCTTTGAGCTGGACCTCGCGCGCCGGTGCTTCTTCCGGATAGGCATCATCCGCCCCCATGATGAAGCGCCCGCCCGGCACCCAGCCTTGTGCCGCCGCCTGCGTGCCGGGCAGCCCGTCGTAGCGGCGACAGGCTGCGGCACTGCCCAGCAGCGGGGCCGCTGCTGCCGCCAGGCTGAGGCATAGCCATCCCCCAGCGATCAAGCCACGCAGCATGTCATTCGTCTCCCGTCAGCGGATAGCTGGTATCACGCGTGCCGAGGCGCACATTATTGCGCTGCACATACTGCGCCCATTCCGTCAGCAACTCGTCGAGCTTGGCCGGATGGCGGCTGGCAACATCATGCTGTTCGCCCGGATCCTGTTGCAGATCGTACAGCGCCCAGCGGCCGTGACTACGCCCCTGGTACTGGTAGACGATTTTCCAGTGCCCCTTGCGCAATGCCTGCCGCCCCATCAGCTCGGTGGCCCATACATAATCGGGATTGTGCACGGCGGCACGGCCTTGCAGATAGGGCAGCATCGACATGCCCTGCATGGGTAATACCGTGTGGCCCTGCCACAGCAGGCCCGGATGCCGTGCACCCGCCAGTTCGAGCAGGGTGGGCATCACGTCCATGGCGGTCAGCAGTTGCGTGCTGCGCCCGGCGGGAATGCTGGCGGGAAAGCGGATGAAGGACGCCGAGCGCACCCCGCCCTCATAGGTGTAAGCCTTGAAATAGCGGAAAGGCTGGGCGCTGACCTGGCCCCAGGCCGGTCCCTGGAAGGCAAAGGAATCGGGACGGCCGATATTCTCCAGCCGGTTGTCAAAATTGGCCGGTATCCAGCTTTTGTTCCCGGCATCGGCGGCCCAGTCATTGCCTTCCGGGCCGTTGTCGGACACAAAGAGGATGACGGTCTGCTCAAACTGGCCGCGCTGCTTCAGATACGCCACCAGCCGGCCCACTTCGGCATCCAGCGCACTCAGCATGGCGGCATAGGCTTCCATATCGCGGGCGGAACGGGCCTGCTCGGCCGGGCTGAGGCTGGCCCAGGGCCGGACGCCGGGCGGCATGGGTACAGGCTTAAGCTGCGGACCGATCAGCCCCAGCCGCTGCATGCGGGCAATGCGCTGGCGGGCGACTTCCTCGTAGCCGGCGGCATAGCGGCCACGATATTGCTGCAAGAAGCGGTCGGGCGCCTGCAAGGGCAGATGCGGTGCGGTGTAAGCCAGATAGGCGAAGAAAGGCTGGCCATCGGCAGGCTGCTGATCCAGATAGCTGATCAGCTTGTCGGTAAAGAATGTGCTGGAGTAGAAATCGGCGGGCAAGGCAACAATGCGGCCATCTTCGCGATAGGTCGGCGCTGGCGTGCCGGCCACGATCTGTTGCGGGGCCGACTGGTTGAAATGCGCCGCACCGCCATTCATCAGGGCAAAGGAGCGTTCGAAGCCGCGGCTCTCCGGCCGTTGACCATCCGCCATGCCCAGATGCCACTTGCCACTCAGATAAGTGTGATAGCCGGCCTCGCGCAGCAGCTGCGGCAGCGCCACCACCCGGCTGGCCAGATAGCCTTCGTAACCGGCCTGCCCCAGCTGATGCGGCGTCAGCGTGGGCGTCATCATCTCGGCCATATTGCCGACCCCAGCCAGGTGATTGTCCATGCCGGACAGCAGCATGGCGCGGGTGGGCGAGCAGGTGGGGGCCACCAGCATGCTGGACAGCAGCCGGCCTTCACGCAGCAAGGCATCCAGGTGAGGGGTGTCGATTTCGCCCCCCATGGCACCCAGATCGGAATAGCCCATGTCGTCCACCACCAGCAGCACGATATTGGGCCGTGGTGCCGGCCCGGCGGCCTGCACCGCCGTGGCCAGCCAGAGAAGCGCGCCGCCAAGTGCCAGTCTGCTGTGCCGCATGTCCATCCTCCCGGGCAGGCTGGCGTCGCAGCTGCCCTCAGTCTTGTGTCAGGGGAGGGCCATCTTGCGCCAAAAGCAGGCGGCGCAATGCTGCCATAGCGGCCAGCACTGCCAGTTTCTGGGTGTTGATCAGACGGATATAGCGGCGAAATGGCGGAAATCTGCCAACCACTTCGCTGGCGGCGAAGGGTTCTATCTCCACGCGCCAGCCTGCGGCATCGCCCAGCAGTTCGCAGCGTTTGAAATCCAGCGGCATCAGCGCGGTGTGCAGGTCGGCATCCTGCACCAGCCGCTGCCGCAAGACGGCCAGTTCCTCGGCATCACCACGCAGCAGACGACAGGCAATGCCGCTGCGCCGCCAGCTGCCACGATGGTTGAAAGCCAGCCGGCATGGCCGGGCCGGGCCGGCTAGCGGCAGCTGCAGGCTGAAGCGGCAGCTGACGGTATGCAGCAGCAGCTGGCTGTCCACCACTTCGCTCACCAGCACGCTCCAGTTGCTGCCGGGCAGTGCATAGCGGCGGCAGCCCCCCTCCTCGCCCAGATAATCCAGGCCGCTCAGGTCGCGCTGCAGCCGTGCCAGGGTCTCCCCCGGCCGGTAGCCCTGGGGCAGCCGGGGGCGCAGGGCAAAATCAAGCGCTCGTTGCCACACGCTTCAGCTCCTCGTCGATCAGCGAGGCATGGCCCCCAACCTTGCCGAACTCGGCCGTGAGAATGTCCTCCAGCGCCACGGCACGGAAGGGATGCACTTTCTGTACCAGCACCGTCCACAGCAGCGCATACAGCGCGGTCAGGCCCAGCATGATGCCGAAAGGCAGGTAGATGTCACGCGGATGCATGCCGGGCGGGGTGATGTACCAGATGGCGATCAGAATGCCCACCGAGGAGATGATCTGCGGCAGCGGAAACCACGGCGAGCGATAGGCGCGGGGAAAGTCCGGCCGGGTGAAGCGCAAGCGCGCCACCGCCAGGTTCACCAGCAGATAAGCCACACCCCAGGCACAGACGGCCGCCAGCACCAGCGGCATGATGCGGTCCAGATCCCCCTGGATCAGCCAGGCATGGCTGCAGGGAATGATCACTGCCACCAGGATGCCCAGCAGCGGGGTCTTGAAACGCGGGTGCAGGTAGGTGAAAGCCTTGGGCAGCGCGCCATCGATGGCCATGCCGTACAGGATGCGTGGCAGCGCGGCAATCAGGGTGTTGATGGTGGCGGCCCCGGCAAACAGCAGGCCGATGCCCAGCCAGATCTTGCCGAACGGCCCCATCACCTGCTCGGCAAAGGCCGGAATCGCCATCGGCGTATCCAGCAGATGCGGGCCGGCAGGATTTTTCGGGTCCATCGCCACATTGGCCACCTGGTGTACCATGGCCGCGCCATAAATGGCCATGGTCACGGCCACGCCGGTCAGGCCCAGCCGGGCGGCACGCGGAATGTTGCGGCCGGCATTTTTCAGCTCCGGGGCCAGCGGGGTGACCAGTTCGAAGCCGACAAACATGAACATGGCCATGCCGATCAGGCTGAGCACCCCGCTGGGGTCGGACAGATCCAGCGGACTGCCAAACCAGCCCTGCAGCGACACCGCCGGTGCCTTGATCAGACCAATGACGCCAAACACGGTCAGCGTGGCCCACATCACGAAGGTGAGGATGATTTCCGCCTTGCCGAAAATAGTGATGCCCAGCGCATTGAGAATGCCGAACAGCACTACCAGCCCCACCCCCACCATCCACGAAGTACCGCTGTGTTCCAGCATGGTGTTGAGGTGTTCAAAGTTCACCAGCGCCATGATGCCGGACAGGATGGTTTCTGCCGTACCGGCAAACACATGCACCAGCAGATAGGCGGAAATGGTGCCGGTAATCGCCCAGAAGCGCCCCAGACCTGCGGAAATATAATCGTAGACGGCGCCCGAGGTGGGCAGCATGGATGCCGCCTCGGCAAAGGTGGTGGCCTGCGCCTGCATCATGATGAAGGCAATCAGCATGGCCAGGGCAAAGGTACTGCCGGCCATGCCAAAACCGCTGGTCACGGTCAGGATGACCGGGCTGGCCATCACCACGCCGACCGAACTGGCCAGCGCCACCGGAAAGCCCACCACCCCTTGCTGCAGGTGCTGGGTCAGTTTCTTCTCTATCGACATCTGGTTTCTCCTCCTGAAGATACGCTAACGATGGGAGAGCCGGCAGGGCAGCGGGCGGCTGGCCCGTCTGTGGCGCACCACTGCCGTCTTTCCCATGCAAAAACCGGAAATCCTTGTTGTTATGGATGACTTCCGGCACTGTCCTGGCTGGCTGGGCCCGGTGCTGCCGCTTGCTGCTGTGCAAACAGGGCGCAGGCCAGTTCGGTACGATTGGATACGGCAAACTTGCGAAACAGGTGCAGCAAATGGGTCTTGACCGTGGCCAGACCGATGTCCAGCTCACGGGCCATGCTCTTGTTGCAGGCACCGGCACACAGCAGGCGGGCAATCTCGGCCTCGCGCCCGGTCAGTGGCACCGGCGTGCGCGACGGGTAGCCTGACTGCAGACAGGGCTCCAGCGCCATATCCAGCAGGCTGTAAACCTGCTGCAGCAACTGCAGCTCCTCGGCGGCAAAACCATGCATGCGCCCCTGGCGCAGCAAGGAGATACCAGCCACCACCCGCCCGCCACGACGCAGCAGGATTTCCACCACGTCCACCACCCGGCTGCTGGCCAGGAAAGGGGCGTAGCGCGAGGCCGGCTGCATTGGCGCGGCCAGCACCTCGCGCAAGGCCACCACATTGCGTGGCTGCACTGCCAGCCGCGCCGGATGCAAGGGGTCGTGCTGCATGTAACGGCTGACATAGCGCTGGTGCACCGCATCCGGCATGCTGCGCAGCAAAAAGTCGTGCGGCTGTTGCTGCCGGTTGACCCGATAAAAGGCACAGGCGCTCAAGGGCAGCAAATCGTGCAGCACGTCCAGGCTGCGTTGCAACTGCTGTTCCGCTGCGGCGGAGGCGACAAGGGTGTGCATGGCAAGGCCCCATCAGCAGGCAGAGGGCGCCGCGACAGGCGCGCCCCCTGCCATCAGACAACTCAGGCGGCGTCGAAACCGGCGGCCAGCGCTGCCACGATGGCATCGCACTCGGCCTGACCGATCACCAGCGGCGGCGACAGGATGATCTTGGTGCCCACCGGGCGCACCAGCACGCCGTTTTCACGCGCGATCTCCGCCACCTTGTTGGCATAACCGCCCATCGGGTCGATCGGCTCGCGGGTGTGTTTGTCCTGCACCAGGTCCAGCGCAATCATCAGGCCCTTGCCACGCACCTCGCCCACCGCCGCGTATTTGTCGGCAAACGGCTTGAGCTGGCCCAGCAGGTATTCACCCTGGGCGGCCGCCTGGGCCGGCAGGTTTTCCTCGCGCACGATCTTGAGGTTGGCAATGGCGGCGGCGCAGGCCACCGGGTGGCCGGCATAGGTGTAGCCATGCATCACCACCCCACCGAAGTCCTGGTTTTGGGCAAAGGCATCGGCAATACGCTGATTGACCACGGTGGCACCCAAAGGCACATAGCCGGAGGAAATGCCCTTGGCCAGACACATGATGTCCGGCTTCACCCCCCACAGCCGGCTGCCGAACATGGAGCCGGAGCGGCCAAAGCCGGTGACGATTTCATCGGCAATCAGCAGCACACCGTACTTGTCACACACGGCGCGGATCAGCGGCCAGTAGCTGGCCGGCGGCACGATCACGCCACCGGCACCCTGGATGGGCTCGGCAATGAAGGCGGCCACGGTGTCCGGGCTCTGGAACTGGATTTCCCGCTCCAGCATCTGCGCGCACATCTGCGCCAGTTCTTCCGGATCATCGGTAAACGGGTTGCGGTACAGCCACGGCGTTTCCACATGGAAGCAACCCGGCAGCAAGGGTTCGTAATTGCGGCGGAACACGGTATTGCCGTTAACCGAGGCACCACCAAAATGCACGCCGTGATAGCCCTGCTTGAGCGAGATGAACTTGGTGCGGTCCGGCTGGCCACAGACCCGCCAATACTGGCGGGCCAGCTTGAGCGCGGTTTCCACCGCATCCGAACCACCGGAACTGAAGCTGACGCGCGCCATGTCCTCTTGCTTCAGCATGTCGATGATGGTGGCGGACAGCTCTTCGGCGCGCGGGTGGGAGATGCCGTCAAACAGCTGGAAATATTCCAGCTCATCCAGCTGGGACACGATGGCCTGCTTGATTTCCGGGCGGTTGTGGCCGACGTTGACATTCCACAGCCCGGCCACGCCATCCACCAGCTTGCGGCCCTGGTCATCAAATACATGGCAGCCTTCGCCACGCACGATACGGATGGGCTCGCGCCGCTGCATTTCATTGGGGTGCAGCATGGGGTGCCAGAAACGGGACTTGTCGTAAGACATGGGTTACTCCTTTGCAGACAAATATGCGACCGGTGACGGCCAACAAAACCTCGCAAAACCCCGGGTCATCAGGGGGCTTGTCAGTGACTCAGTAGGCGATGCACACCGACTTGGTCTCGGTAAAATTCTCCACCGCGCCGCGGCCAAACTCGCGGCCGATGCCGGATTGCTTGAAGCCGCCAAACGGCAGGCTGGGGTCGAGCGGAATATGGCTGTTGACCCACACCGTGCCTGCCTGGATTTGCGGCACGATGTGCATGGCGGCCGACAGATCGTTGGTCCACAGGCTGGCAGCCAGGCCATAGCGCGAGTCATTGGCCATGGCGATGGCTTCGTCGATGCTGTCGAAAGGCAGCGCCACCAGCACCGGGCCGAATACCTCTTCCTGCACGATGGTGCTGTGCTGCGCCGCATTGATCATGATGGTGGGCTTGACAAAGTAACCGGGCAGATCGGCCGCGCCGCCACCGGCCAGAATGCTGGCGCCTTCGCTACGGCCCGCCTCTATCAGCCGGCATACCGACTGCTGCTGCCGTGCCGACACCAGCGGGTTGACCTGGGCGTTCAGGTCCAGCCCGCTGCCCAGCGTCATGCTGTTGGCGGCGGCAGCCAGCCCTTCGACCACCTGGTGGAATTTGCTGCGATGGATGTACAGGCGCGAAGCCGCGGCACACACCTGGCCCTGATTGAGAAAGCCGCCCATCAAGGCCCCCTGGATGGCTTTGTCGACATCGATGTCGCCCAGCATGATCATCGGATTCTTGCCGCCCAGTTCCAGCGAGAAACGGGTCATGTTGTCGATGGCGGCATGGCCGACGGTCTTGCCGATTTCGGTAGAGCCGGTAAAGGAAATCTTGCTGATCAGCGGGTGCGCCGCCAGCGCCTGGCCGGCGCGGGAGCCACGGCCGGTCAGCACATTCACCACGCCGGGCGGGATGCCGGCTTCCAGCGCCAGTTCGCCCAGGCGCAGGGCGGTGAGCGGGGTTTCGGTGGAAGGCTTCAGCACCACGGTACAACCGGCGGCCAGCGCCGGCACCATCTTCCAGATGGCAATCATCAGCGGGAAATTCCACGGCACGATGCCGGCCACCACGCCGATGGGCTCGCGGCGGGTGTAGGCGGTATAGCGGCTGCCCGGCGGTACCGGAATCGACACATCCATGGTTTCGCCGCCCAGCTTGGTGGCCCAGCCGGCCATATAGCGGACAAACTCGATGGCCGCGCCCACTTCGATGGCACGCGAAATATGGATGGACTTGCCCTGGTTCAGCGTTTCCAGCTGGGCCAGTTCCTCGGCATGCGCCTCCAGCACATCGGCCAGCTTGAGCAAAATGCGCTCGCGGTCGGCCGGCCGCAGACCGGACCATACCCCGGAGCGAAAGGCACGATGGGCACTTTGCACCAGGGCATCAACGTCTTGCTCGTTGCCATCGGCCACGCTGGCAATCACCTGGCCGGTGGCCGGATTGCGCACCTCGCTGCGCTGGCCGGACAAGGCGGCCACTGCACGACCGTCGATCAACAGGCCATGTTCCTTCTGCACGAATGCCGTGACTTGCGGCAGCACGGCCACCAGGTTTTGATCCATCACGCTTAACTCCTCAGTAGATGTGCCAGTCGCAGCGGCCAGACCCGCGCTTGCGGCAATATGTTCTGATCCCCCTGGCGCTGCCCTAGCAGGCGGCCGGTACGGGGGCCTTGTTGCAGGTCAATATACGCGGCACTTTTTCGCCGGCTTATCCCAAATCGGCAAAGCCTGCAGCTGCGTCGGCCAAAAGACAGGCCGGGTGGACGAGCCGGAAAAACCACGGCCATGTTGCAAGGATGAAACAGCCAGCAGCGCGCCACAGCCCTTGCCAGGCAAGGCTTGCGCCCAGCGTCTGCCAATGGCTGCCCGGCCCAATTAGATAACATGTTAAGTATTTTTTGCAGCCAGAAGACAAATCGCTGAAGATACGAAGGCAGGCCGGATATGCTTTAAGCTGTCCGGCATGCCACACCGGCAGGAGCGACACCCAGATGCCGCCCGCCATGTCCGCCCAACGGTCAGCCATCACCCAAAACGCCAAAAGAGAAATAAAGTGGCCGGGCCTGCCCTGCCGCCAGAGAGACAACGCATCAGGAGGTCCACCATGCTGGCCGAAATCCGTCATTTCAACGACGCGCAGCACCATGCCGCCCATCTGCGCAGCTGGCAACAGGTTTACGACCAGATCAGCAGCGGCCGCTTTTGCAGCTCGCTATCACGGCTGAACACCGGCCAGCTGGAAGTGTTTCGCGAAGTGCTCAACCAGCGCGTGGTGCAATATGGCCGCGCACCGGCCGACATGGTGCACTTTGCCATTCCCATCCACGCCCCGCTGCCGCTCACCCTGCAAGGCCGCTCGGTAGGCAGCCATGCCATCACCGCCTTGCGCAGCAATGAAGAATTCATCATGCATGTGCCACCGGAGGTGGACTCCATCCAGTTGTCGGTGCGCAATGAAGACCTGGCCGCGCTGGCGCCGGAGTTCTACCAGCAGCTATCCGGCCAACGCCATTGGCAGCCGGTGATACAAGTGCGGCCGGAGCAGCTGGCCAGCACCCGCAGCACCTTGCTGGGCGTGTTCGAACAGGCGCTGGAAAACCCCGACCTGCTGGAATTTGCCGGCAGCCAGAAACTGGTGCAGCACCAGTTGATCAGCCTGCTGCTGGACATGCTGCATGACAGTGTGCCGGAGCAGCGGCTGAACCTGACCTATGCCACCCACAGCGATATTGTCCGGCGCAGCCAGGCCATCGTGATGGATAGCAGCGACGAACCGGTCACCGTGCTCGACCTGTGCCAGCAATTGCGCGTGAGCCGGCGTACCCTGCAAAACAGTTTCCAGCTGATTGCCAACACCACGCCGGTGGACTACCTGCGTTCGATCCGGCTCAATGCGGTACGGCGCATGCTGCTGTCGCCCGCACACGCCGCCCGCGGCATACGTGAAGCGGCAGCCTACTGGGGCTTTTACCATCTGGGGCATTTCGCCCGCGATTACCGCAAGCTGTTTTGCGAGCTGCCGTCGGACACCCGCAGCCGCGGCTTGTTGCAATAGCCGGGCATCAGCTGTTGCGGCGGCGGTAGTCACTGGGCTTGAGCCCGGTTTCACGCAGGAAGAAACGCGAGAAATAAGCCGGGTCCTTGAAGCCGAGGTGATAGGCAATCTCATTGACCGAGCTGGCGGAAAAAATCAGCAGCCGCCGGGCCTCCTGCAGCAGGCGGTCGTGAATCAGCCGCTTGGACGGCAGGTCGGCCATGCGCCGGCAAATATCGTTCAGCCGCGACTCGGTCACCCCCATGGCCTCGCCATAGCGCCATAGCGACCAGTGCTCGCGGTAATGTGCCTCGATCAGCGCATTGAAGCGATGGAAGATCTGCAGGTCTTCGCGGCGAAAATGCGCGGTAGGCCCGGCATGCTGCGACAGTCGCAAGGCAGCGACCAGAATCAGCTGGGTCAGACCCTGCATGGCCGCCTCCCTTCCCCGCCCCTCCCCCATGAACTCCTCGCTTAACAGCCCCAGCAGCAAGGGCAGGCGCCGGGCTGCCGGATCATCCTGCAGCTCGACACAGGCCGGCTGCATCAGCCACGGCTCCAGCTGCGGCGCCGGCAGGGTGTGCAAAAGCTGGCGCACCAGTTCCTGCCTGACCGTCAGCACAAAACCTTCGGCATCCGCCTCGGTAATGAAGGCATGCGGCACGGTGGGCGGGGTAAAAAAGAACAGCGGTGCCTGTGCCAGGTATTGCTGCTCCTCCAGATACAGGCGGATCTGCCCGCTGGCCAGATAGTGCAGCTGAAAGAAACGGTCATGCCGATGCACCGGCATATTGCGGCCAAAGAATTCCGCCAGTTTGCCAAAGGCTTCGATATTGATGTCCGACTCGCCATAGCGGCTGTCATACACCTTGCCGATGTTGATATTGGGTATTGGTGTAGGTCTGTTCTGCGCCATGGCCGCTCCTGTGCATCGCTGTGCTGAAAATACTACAGCCCGCCGACAATGTCAGCTTTTGTACAGCCACCTTTTTCCGCCGGCAAAGCCATCATTTTCAAATCCATTATTTTCATAGACTTAGCATGATTTTTCTCCATCAGCCTGCACAAAACCGGCAGCCACCAGCAGCTGCAACCCCATGAAAAGTACAGTTAATCGTACAGAAAGTACTGCCACACTGCCGGCATAGTGGCAGTCGGCCCGCTGGCTGGCCGGATGGCTGCGTTGACAAATCCTTTGCCCCAACCGTATAAAGTTAACATATTAAATAAATGGTCAGCCCCGCTGTCCACCACCACAACAAGGAAGAGACCGATGAAGCAAGGCCGCATCGTGCTGAACCAGCAAGCCCGCCAGGTAACACCACTGGCCGATGGCAAGCTGCTGCTGGACAACGGCAATCCACTGGCGGACCAGCCGCAATGGCTGGCCCCCGTCACCGGCACCGTCTATGGCGTGGCGCTGAACCACCGCAGCCTGCTGGAGCAGCTGGAAGCCGAATTCCAGCAGCCTCCCTACCAGAAAGCCCCGGCCACGCCGGTGCTGTTCATCAAGCCGCGCAATACCCACGCTGGCCACGGCAGCACCATTGCCCTGCCGACACAAGCTGGCAAGGTGTTTGCCGGTGGTGCGCTGGGCGTGGTGATTGGCAAGACGGCTAGCAAGCTGACTGAACAACAGGCGCTGGCTGTGGTTGCAGGCTACACCGTGGTGAATGAAATCAGCCTGGAAGAAAGCAGCTTCTACCGCCCGGCCGTCAAGGCCAAATGTCGTGACGGTTTCTGCCCGATGGGCCCGTGGCTGGTGGATGCTGCCGCCCTCGACCCGCTGAACGTGGAAATCCGCAGCTACCTGAACGGTGAGCTGGCCGAAACCAACCACAGCCGCGACTGGCTGCGCAGTGTGCCGCAGCTGATTGCCGCCCTCAGCCAGTTCATGACCTTGCAGCCGGGCGACCTGATCATCCCCGCCACCCCGCTGCGCCAGCTGGAAATCCGCCCCGGCGACACCGTAGCCGTGGAGATAGCCGGCATTGGCCGCCTGGAAAACCGTTTGATCGCCGAGGAGAGCGCCCAATGAAACACGCCCGCATCCGCCTGCCCGGTGAGGCAGACATCCACGCCGTGCTGGTAAATGACGACCATTCGGTACAGCTGGCCGATGGCCGCCGCCTGGCGGAAGACGCCGTCGAATGGCTGCCACCAGCCGAAGGCACGGTATTCGCGCTGGGGCTGAACTATGCCGACCACGCCGCCGAACTGGCCTTCAAGGCTCCCACCGAGCCCTTGGTATTTCTGAAATCGCCCGCCACCCTCTCCGGCCATCGTCAGGTATCGGTACGGCCCGACAATCTGCTGTACATGCACTACGAGTGCGAGCTGGTGGTGATCATCGGCAAGACCGCCAAAAACGTGAAACGCGAACAGGCGATGGACTACGTGGCCGGCTACAGCGTGTGCAATGACTACGCGGTGCGCGACTACCTGGAAAACTACTACCGGCCGAATCTGCGGGTGAAAAACCGCGACACCCTCACCCCGATCGGTCCGTGGTGGGTAGACCGTGACGACGTGGCCAACCCGGCTGCGCTCACCTTGCGTACCTGGGTGAATGGCGAGCTGCGCCAACAGGGCAACACCAGCGACATGGTGTTCGACATTCCCTTCCTTATCGAATACCTCAGCAGCTTCATGACCCTGTCCCCCGGCGACATGATCGCCACCGGCACGCCGGAAGGGCTGGCCGATGTGGTGCCGGGCGATGAGGTGATTGTCGAGGTGGAAGGGGTGGGCCGTCTGGTGAACCACATTGTCAGCGAGGCGCAATACGCAGCCCGCCAGGCACAAACCGTGTGAAACATTATCCGGCGCGGCCCGGTAGACGGCGCGCCTGCACAGGAGAACACAAGATGATCAAGCACTGGATCAATGGCCGCGAGGTCGAGAGCAAGCAAGTCTTTGAAACCGTCAATCCGGCGACTGGCGAGGTGATTACCGAAGTCGCCTCCGGCGGTGCCGACGAAATCAACGCCGCCGTGGCCGCCGCCAAGGAAGCCTTCCCCAAGTGGGCGGGCACCCCGGCCAAAGAGCGCGCCAAAATCATGCGTCGTCTGGGCGAGCTGATCGACCAGAACGTGCCGATGCTGGCCGAACTGGAAACACTGGACACCGGCCTGCCCATCCACCAGACCAAAAACGTGCTGATTCCGCGCGCCTCGCACAACTTCGACTTCTTCGCCGAAGTGTGCACCCGCATGAACGGCCACAGCTACCCGGTGGACGACAGCATGCTCAACTACACGCTGTATCAGCCGGTAGGTGTGTGTGGCCTGGTGTCGCCGTGGAATGTCCCGTTCATGACCGCCACCTGGAAAACCGCGCCTTGCCTGGCGCTGGGCAACACCGCAGTGCTGAAGATGTCCGAGCTGTCGCCGCTCACGGCAAACGAGCTGGGCCGTCTGGCGCTGGAAGCCGGCGTGCCGCCAGGCGTGTTTAACGTGGTGCAGGGCTATGGCGCCACCGCAGGGGATGCGCTGGTGCGCCACCCGGATGTGCGCGCGGTGTCGTTTACCGGCGGTACCGCCACCGGCCAGCGCATCATGCAGAATGCCGGGCTGAAGAAGTTTTCCATGGAGCTGGGCGGCAAGTCGCCGGTGCTGATTTTTGCCGATGCCGATCTGGATCGCGCGCTGGATGCCGCGCTGTTCACCATCTTCTCGCTCAATGGCGAACGCTGCACCGCTGGCAGCCGCATCTTCATCCAGCGCCCGGTGTACGACAAGTTTGTCGAGGAATTCGCCGCCCGCGCCAAGCGCCTGCGGGTTGGTGATCCGCAAGACCCGACCACCCAGGTCGGCTCCATGATCACCCCGCAGCACTACGACAAGGTCACCGGTTACATCCGCATCGGCATGGAAGAAGGTGCCCGGCTGGTGGCTGGCGGTCTGGAACGCCCGGCTGGCCTGCCCGCCCATCTGGCGCGTGGCAACTTCATCCAGCCCACGGTGTTTGCCGATGTGGACAACCGCATGCGCATTGCCCAGGAAGAAATCTTCGGCCCGGTCGTCTGCCTGATGCCGTTTGACGACGAAGCAGACGCGCTGCGCCTGGCTAACGATGTGGAATACGGCCTGGCGTCCTATATCTGGACCCAGGACATCGGCAAGGCCCACCGTCTGGCACGTGGCATCGAGGCCGGCATGGTGTTCATCAACAGCCAGAACGTGCGCGACCTGCGCCAACCGTTTGGTGGCGTGAAAGCCTCCGGCACCGGGCGCGAAGGTGGCGAGTACAGCTTCGAGGTGTTTGCCGAAATCAAGAACGTCTGCATCTCGATGGGCAGTCACCATATTCCGCGCTGGGGCGTGTAAACAGCAGCACAACAGCGCTGGAGGCAGGACAGGCTGACGCAGAGCAGCCGTCCTGCAGGCACAACACACATCCGCCCCACCGCCCTCACGACTACACAGGAGACACACCATGGGACAACTCGCCCTGGCGGCCAAGATCACGCACGTGCCGTCGATGTATTTATCCGAATTGCCCGGCCAGCATCAGGGCTGCCGTCAGGCCGCCATCGATGGCCACAAGGAAATCGGCCGCCGCTGCCGTGAACTGGGCGTGGACACCATTGTGGTGTTCGACACCCACTGGCTGGTGAATTCCGGCTACCACGTCAATTGCGCCCCGGCATTTGAAGGGGTCTACACCTCCAACGAACTGCCGCACTTCATCAAGAACCTGCCCTATGCCTACCCCGGTAATCCGGCGCTGGGTCAGTTGCTGGCCGATGCCGCCACCAAGGCCGGCGTGCATACCCGCGCCCATGACGCCACCACGCTGGCACTGGAATACGGCACGCTGGTGCCGATGCGCTATATGAATCCCGACCAGCATTTCAAGGTGGTGTCGGTGTCCGCCATGTGCACGGTACACAGTCTGGCCGACAGCGCCCGCCTGGGCATGGCCATGCGTCAGGCGGTGGAAGAACAGTACGAGGGCAAGGTGGCGTTTCTGGCCAGCGGTTCGCTATCGCACCGCTTTGCCCAGAACGGCGTGGCCGAGCAATACCTGCACAAGGTATGGAGCCCCTTCCTGGAAAGCTTCGACCACGATGTGGTGGCCATGTGGCAGCGCGGCGACTGGAAAACCTTCTGCGCCATGCTGCCGGAGTATGCGGAAAAGTGCCATGGCGAAGGCTTCATGCACGACACCGCCATGCTGCTGGGCGCACTGGGCTGGGACGAATACCAGGGCAAGGCCGAGGTGATCACGCCTTACTTTGGCAGCTCCGGCACCGGCCAGATCAACGTGGTACTGCCGGTCTGATCCAGCCATCCCGCACGGCCAGCCCTGCCCCGGCAGGCTGGCTGTTTTTCCCCGGAGGATTCCATGCCGCACTTTATCGTCGAATGTACCGACAACATCCGCGAGCAGGCCGACCTGCCCGGTCTGTTCGAAAAAGCCCATGCCTACCTGATTGGCACCGGTCTGTATCCGGTGGCCGGCATCCGCAGCCGCGCCATCTGGCTGGACACCTGGCGCATGGCCGATGGCGAAGCCGACTACGCCTTTGTCCACATGAGCCTGAAAATCGGCCATGGCCGCACTTTTGAAGAACGGGAGCGCACCGCCCAGGGCCTGTTTGCACTGATCAAGGAACACTTCGCCCCCTTGTTTGATGCGCGCTATCTGGCACTGACCTTCGAGCTGAGCGAACTGGACGCCAAGCTCAGCTACAAGCACAACAATGTGCATCAGCGCTTCAGATAGGCCGCCTGTTTCATGCAAGCAGTACGCAATCCACAGCAACAGGCCCGGCTGATCGTGCTACTCGGTGTGCTGGTGGCCTTTGGTCCGCTGTCCATCGACATGTATCTGCCTGCCCTGCCCAGCATCGCGACAGACCTGGCCGCGCCGGTGGCCCGCATCCAGCTGACCATCGGCGGTTTTCTGACCGGTTTCTGTGGCGGCATGCTGCTGTACGGCCCGCTGTCCGACCGCTATGGCCGCCGCCCGGTATTGCTGACCGGCCTCAGCCTGTATCTGGCCGCCAGCCTGGCTTGCGCTGCGGCGCAAACGGCAGAACAGCTGATCGCCCTGCGCGTGCTGCAGGCCATGGGCGGTGGCGCCGCTACGGTGATGGCACGCGCCATCGTGCGCGATGCCTTTCCGCTGAGCGAGGCCAGCCATGTGCTGACGCTGATGCAGCAGATCACCATGATCGCGCCCTTGCTGGCCCCGCTGCTGGGTGGCTGGCTGTTGCTGCTGGCCGGCTGGCGCAGCCTGTTTTTGCTGCTGGCGCTGATTGGCGCCATCTGCCTTGGCGTGGTGGCGCTGCGCCTGCCGGAAAGCCATCCGCCCAGTGGCCGCAACGACATCACGCTGGGCAAAGCCTTCCGCGCTTATGGCCACCTGCTGCTGGACCTGCCCACCATGGGCTACAGCCTGGCGCTGGGCCTGAGTTTTGGCGCGATGTTCGCCTACATCACCGGCTCGCCCTTTGTTTACATCCAGCACTTTGGCGTGGCACCCCAGCATTACGGCTATCTGTTCGGGTTGAATATCGTCGCCATCGTGCTGTTCAGCCTGCTCAACCGCCGCCTGCTGCCCAGCTTTGGCATCGACACCCTGTTGCAATGGCAATGCGGCGTGGTAGCGGTGGCCGGGCTGGCACTGTGGCTGCTGGGCGGGCACAGCCTGTGGCTGACTGTGCTGCCCTTGCTGTTCAGCGTGGGCATGACCGGCAGCATCGGCCCCAATGCCATGGCGCGGCTGCTGCAACTGCACGCCGACCGTGCCGGTGCGGTGATGGCGCTGGCGGTATCCGGCCAGTTTGGCTGCGGCATGCTGGCCAGTGCGCTGGTGGCCAGCCTGTTTGACGGCAGCCCGCGTGCCATGTGTCTGCTGGTGATGGCCTGCGGCGTGTCCGCCTGGCTGAGTCTGCAATTGATCCGTTTTTCCCGGAAAGCCTCATGAACACTCTTTCTCACTCCTCCCTGCTGCGCGAACAGGCTTATATCAATGGCCAGTGGCTATCCGGCGCACAACAGTTTGCCGTGCATAACCCGGCCAGCGGCGCACTGCTGGCCCAGGTGGCCGATCTGGGCGCAGCAGAAACCCGTGCCGCCATTGCCGCCGCCCATGCCGCCCTGCCGGCCTGGCAAAAGCTGACGGCCAAACAGCGTGCCGCCATGCTGCAGCGCTGGCATGCGCTGATCCTGCAACACCAGCAGGAACTGGCCGACCTGATCAGCCAGGAACAAGGCAAGCCACCCGCCGAGAGCCTGGGTGAAATCGCCTACGGTGCCAGTTATATCGAGTGGTTTGCCGAGGAAGGCAAACGGGTGTATGGCGAGGTGATTCCAAGCCCCTTTGCCGACAAGCGCCTGGTCACCCTCCGTCAGGGTGTGGGTGTGGTGGCCGCCATCACACCGTGGA
This sequence comes from Aquitalea sp. ASV15, assembly GCF_016429115.1. Taxonomy (NCBI): domain Bacteria; kingdom Pseudomonadati; phylum Pseudomonadota; class Betaproteobacteria; order Neisseriales; family Chromobacteriaceae; genus Aquitalea; species Aquitalea sp. ASV15. The sequence goes on from NZ_JAELTZ010000026.1 coordinate 37,999, forward strand.
ATTTCCCGCACGCCATGATTACCCGCAAGGTAGCCCCGGCGCTGGCGGCAGGCTGCACGGTGGTGCTGAAACCGGCCGCAGAAACGCCCTTGTCCGCACTGGCACTGGCGGCGCTGGCCGAGCAGGCTGGCCTGCCACCCGGTGTATTCAATGTGGTGACCGGCAGCGACGCCGTGACTATCGGCGCTGAACTGACCAGCAGCCCGCTGGTGCGCGCGCTCAGCTTCACCGGCTCCACTGCCGTGGGCAAATTGCTGATGCGCCAATGCGCCGACACGGTAAAAAAACTGGGGCTGGAGCTGGGCGGCAACGCCCCCTTCATCGTGTTTGACGATGCCGATCTGGATGCCGCCGTGCAGGGCGCGCTGTTTGCCAAATTCCGCAACAGCGGCCAGACCTGCGTCTGTGCCAACCGCTTGCTGGTGCAGGACGGCATCTACCACGCCTTTGCCGCCAAACTCGCCGCTGCCGTGGCCGCGCTGCAGGTTGGCCCGGCCAGCGAAGCCGGCATGCAGCAAGGCCCGCTGATCAGCCCCGCGGCCGTGGCCAAGGTGCAGCGCCACATCGCCAATGCGGTCAGCCTGGGGGCGACGGTACTCACCGGCGGCGCAGCGCATGCACGCGGCGGCAACTTCTTCCAGCCCACCGTACTGGCCGGTGTCACCGAACAGATGCTGGTGGCGCAGGAAGAAACCTTTGGCCCGCTGGCTCCGCTGATCCGCTTTCACGACGAGGCCGACGCCATCCGTCTGGCCAATAACGGCGAATCCGGCCTGGCCGCCTACTTCTACAGCCGCGATATCGGCCGCTGCTGGCGCGTGGCAGAAGCCATCGAGGCGGGCATGGTCGGCATCAACGAAGGCGCCATTTCCACCGAAGTGGCCCCGTTTGGTGGCATCAAGCAATCCGGGCTGGGCCGCGAAGGCGGACGTGCCGGGCTGGAAGAATTCATCGAAACCAAATACCTGTGCTTTGGCGGCATCGCCAACTGAGGAGACCACATGCTGACGCAAGACATCATCCAGGACACCGCCCGCCGCCTGCATCAGGCCGAGCAGCAACGCGAGCAGATCCGCCAGATTTCACTGGACTACCCGGACATCACCATCGAGGACGCCTATGCCATCCAGCGCTGCTGGGTGGAGATGAAGCTGGCCGAAGGCCGGACGATCAAGGGCCACAAGATCGGCCTGACCTCGCGCGCCATGCAGATGTCCTCGCAAATCAACGAGCCGGACTACGGCACGCTGCTGGACGACATGTTCTTCCAGGATGGCAGTGACATCCCCACCAGCCGCTTCATCGTGCCGCGGGTGGAAGTGGAGCTGGCCTTCATTCTGGGCAAGGAGCTGAAAGGCCCGGACATCACCCTGTTTGATGTCTATCAGGCCACCGATTTTGTCATTCCGGCACTGGAAATCATCGATGCGCGCAGCCAGTCCATCGACCCCGCTTCCGGCCGCCCGCGCAAGGTGTTCGACACCATTTCCGACAATGCCGCCAATGCCGGGGTGGTGATGGGCGGCCGCCCGGTCAAGCCTTCCGAACTGGACCTGCGCTGGGTCTCCGCGCTGATGTACCGCAACGGGGTGATCGAGGAATCCGGCGTGGCCGCAGCAGTGCTGAACCATCCGGCCAATGGCGTGGCCTGGCTGGCCAACAAGCTGGCACCGTTTGATGTCAGCCTCCAGCCCGGTCAGGTGATTCTGGGCGGCTCCTTCACCCGCCCGGTGCCGGCGCGTGCTGGCGATACCTTCCATGTGGACTATGGCCCGCTGGGTGCCATCAGCTGCCGCTTTGTTTAGGCCCGCTAACAAAACCCCCGCTCCAGCGTTGCGCCGCCTTGCCGTACGCCAGGTACTGTCTGCGGCGGCGCGCCTTGGCCCGGGTTCGCTACGCGGTTTTGTTAGCGGTTACTGGACAGATTGCATAACTAGCCCAGCGGCGCTGCGCCGTTGTTAGCCGCTATCAAGGAGAATCTCATGCAAAACCCACCCAACCGCTTCAAGGCGGCGCTGAAAAACGGCGAAGTACAAATCGGCCTGTGGCTGAGCTTGGCCAGCCCCTATAGCGCCGAGCTGCTGGCCGGTGCCGGTTTCGACTGGCTGTTGATCGACGGCGAACACGCGCCCAATGAATTGAATGACATGCTGGGCCAGCTGCAGGCCATCGCCCCCTATCCCAGCCAGCCGGTGGTACGGCCGGTATGGAACGACCCGGTACGCATCAAGCAGATTCTGGACATCGGCGCGCAAACCCTGCTGCTGCCCATGGTGCAGAGCGCCGAGGAAGCCGCACTGGCGGTGGCCGCCACCCGTTACCCGCCGCATGGCATTCGCGGTGTGGGCAGCGCCATTGCCCGCGCCTCGCGCTGGAACCGCATCGAGGGCTACCTCAAACAGGCTGAACAAGAGCTGTGCGTGCTGGTGCAGATCGAAACCCGCCAGGGCCTGGCCAATCTGGATGCCATTGCCGCCACCCCCGGCGTGGATGGTGTGTTTATCGGCCCGGCGGATTTGTCTGCCGACATGGGCTATCTCGGCCAGCCTGCCCACCCGGAGGTGCAGGCTGCCATCGAACAGGCCATTGCCCGCATCCGCACCCAGGGCAAGGCGGCTGGCATCCTGATGGCCGACGAAAAACTGGCCCGCCACTACATTGAACTGGGCGCGCAGTTTGTCGCCGTGGGCGTGGACAGCACGGTGCTGGCACGCAGTGCCGAAGCATTGGCCGGTCGCTTCAAGAGCGGCGGCCAGCAGGCCGGCGCAAGTGGGGTGTACTGACCCCACACCGGACGGCCCAGCAGGTCGTCCGCTGACGCTGCCTGCAGCGACCCAATAATTAACATATTCAATTAACCACTACCAAAAGGACCACACCGCCACATAACACAACGCAGCAAGGCAACAAGGTGATCTGCCAGCAAGAGCAGGCACCACGACAAAGGACAACACGCCGGAACGCTCCCGGCACGATAAAGAGGAGATGTGCATGAGTCTGGACAAAACCACGACCTGCCAAACCGCGCCCGCCATTGCAGAGCAGGCGCTTGATCATGATACGCAACAAGAACAGCGGGTGATCCGCAAAGTCTCCGGACGCCTGATCTGGTTTCTGTTCATCCTGTTTGTATTTTCCTTTCTGGACCGCATCAATATCGGCTTTGCCGGCCTCACCATGGCCAAAAGCCTGAACCTGACGGCCACCATGTTCGGCTTTGCCGCCACCGTTTTCTACATCACCTATGTGCTGTGCGGCATTCCCAGCAATATCATGCTCAGCCGCATTGGCGCGCGGCGCTGGATGGCCGGCATCATGGTGGCCTGGGGCTTTGCCTCCACCGCCACCATGTTTGCCCATGACGCCACCAGCCTGTACATCCTGCGCGCGCTGGTGGGGATTACCGAGGCGGGCTTTCTGCCCGGCATGCTGGTCTACCTCACGCTGTGGTTTCCGCGTGTTTATCGCGCCCGTGCCAATGCGCTGTTCATGATTGCCATGCCGGTCACGGCCGCGCTGGGTTCGGTGGTATCCGGCTATCTGCTGGAAATGGACGGCATCTGGCAACTGGCTGGCTGGCAATGGCTGTTTCTGGTGGAGGGCCTGCCTTCAGCCGTGCTGGGCGTGGTGGTGTGGTTTTATCTGGACGACTCCCCCGCCAAGGCAAAATGGCTCAGCCCGGAAGAAAAGCGCTGCCTGCAAAACATGCTGGACGCCGAGGCACACCAGCCGGCCCAGCAACATTCCGGCGTAATGCACGAGCTGCTGCAACCGACGGTGCTGAAATTCGCCTTTGCCTATTTCTGCCTGGTCAACACCCTGAGCATGGTGAATATCTGGGTGCCGCAAATCGTCAAAAGCTTCAATGCAGGCAGCAGCAATGTCACCATCGGCATCCTGGCCGCCATTCCGCAACTGGGCACCATTTTGCTGATGCTGTGGTGGGGTGCGCGTTCCGACCGCACCCAGGAGCGCAGATGGCATACCGTGCTGCCCATGCTGTTTGCCGCCGCCGGCTGGCTGCTCACCGCCTATGCCGGTGACCCGGTAGTACGGCTGGCTGGCATCGTGATGGCCTCGGCCGGTTCCTTTACCGCCATGACCATATTCTGGACCACCCCCGACACCACCCTGTCCAACAAGGCCAAGGCGGTGGGCATTGCCCTGATCAACGCCACCGGCAATATCGGCTCGGCCCTCAGCTCCTTTGTGGTGGGCTGGCTGAAAGACATGTCGCACAGCTTCACCAGCGGCTTGTTGTATGCGGTAGCCGCCTTGCTGATCGGTGCCCTGGTGTTTCTGCTGATTCCGCTGCAAAAGCCGGCACGCAACTAAAACATTAACCCTTCCCTACCTGCACGGTGTCCGGCCTGATGGCCGCACACCGCGACGGCCTGCGCCTGACAATTGGCAACGCAGGCCCAAACCGGAGCCATATCATGCAATTCAAATATATTTGGGCAGCCCTGTTCCTGCTGCCGCTGCTGGCCCACGCCGACGTCACCCTGTACGGCACGCTGGACGAAACCATCGAATCCGTAGGCACCCGTGGTGCTGCCAACGGACAGCCCGGCAGCAGCGTGCGCCGTATCAGTTCGGACAGTTCGCTGCTCGGCTTCAAAGGCCGGGAAGAGCTGGGCAACGGCCTCAGCGCCTATTGGCAAGTGGAAAGCAATCTGTGGCTGGACAGCGCGCCGTCCTATGCCACCTTCGGCACCCGCGACAGCTTTGTCGGCCTGGCCACGCCCGCCGGCAGCGTACAGGCCGGCCTGATCAGCCCGCCCACCCGCGTGGTGGCCGGCATGCTGGATGTCAATCAGGGCAATACCGGCATTGGCATGTCCGGCGCGCTGCTGGGCAAGCTGGGCAATGTCCTGTCCGCTGACGGCCTGCTGAAGAGCTATGGCAGCGCCACCCCGGCCGACGGCAATGGCAACACCCTGGTACGCACCAGCCCTTTCGACACCCGCCGCAAGAATGCCGTGCAGTACACCAGCCCCAGCTGGCAGGGACTGACGGCAACCGTGGGCTATGACGCGGTGGAAACGCGCGCCACAGGTGCCAGTCATACCGCCAGCGTGTTTGACCTGGGCCTGACTTATCGTGGCGGGCCGTGGCTCTTGACCTCGGCTTACGAACGCATCGACACCGGTGTGGATGATGCTGCCAGCAGCACAACCCAGTTCCGCCAGGTATGGAACCTGCGCGCGGGCGGCTATTACCGTTTTGGTGAGGTCAGCCGTATCGGCCTGCTGCTTGACCACACCGATGGCCAGCTCACCCCTACTGCCGCAGCCAGTTATCAGGGCAGCAGCCTCAGCCAGAATGTGTGGTATGCCCAGATGGTGATCGGTACTGGCGACCATGGACGGCTGATCAGCCAGTATGGCGAGTCCGGCAAGCTGCAAGGCAGCACGGCCAGCGATAGCGGGCGCGCACGCCATGCCGAACTGGGCTACGAATACGACCTGTCGCGTCACACCACGCTGAAAGCCATTTACTCGCAAATCTGGAACCATGGCAGTGCCGCCTATGATTTCGGCTTCAGCAGTATTGGCACAGTGCCCGCAGGCAGTACGGTACACGGCCTGGCCATGGGGCTGCGCCACAGCTTCTGAATCCAAACCGCTCCCGATGGGCAGATTCTCCTTTCAGCTGCACCATCCTTGTCAGCCGCTCCTTGTCGAGCGGCTGTTTTTTTGCCGCCATCTGCCTTTTGGTGCGGGGCTGAACAAACCCATGAAAAGTACAGTAATCAACCTGAAACTTGTATTTCATGACTGTTGGATGGGCTACATAATGCAGTCAGCACGTCGCGCTTTTACGCTCGTCAGACGATAACAACAGCAAGTGCCAGCTGGCTGCCGTATTTCATTGCTCACGGCACAAATACTTAACTTGTTAATTAAATACATGCAACAGGAGACATTCATGAGTGAGAACACACTGCTGACCCGGCTGCAGCACATCCTGCCGGAAATCGCCGCCAACGCCAATCAGGCCGAAACCATGCGCCAGGTGCCGGAACAAAACATCCGCCTGCTGAAAAGCATTGGCATGCACCGCGCCTTCCAGCCGAAAAAATACGGCGGTCTGGAAATCTCCCTGCCAGAATTTGCCGACTGCGTGGCCGCGCTGGCCGGGGCCTGTGGCGGCACCGCCTGGGCCTTCAGTCTGCTGTGTACCCACAGCCATCAGCTGGCCATGTTCTCGCAGCAGCTGCAAGACGAGGTATGGGGCAGCAATCCGGATGCCACCGCCAGCAGCAGCATTGCCCCCTTCAGCCAGATCGAGGAAGCAGAAGGCGGGGTGTACCTGAGCGGCGAAATGGGCTGGAGCAGCGGTTGTGATCACGCCGAATGGGCCATTGTCGGCATGCGCCGCAAGAATGCCGCAGGCGAACTGGTCTACAGCTTTGGCGTGCTGCCGCGCAGTGACTATGAAATCCGCGACAACTGGTTTGCCATGGGCATGAAGGGCAGCGGCTCCAAGACCCTGGTAATCCGCAATGCCTTCATCCCCAACCACCGTATCGAAGCCGCCAAGGACATGATGGAAGGCCGCTCCAGCGGCTTTGGCCTCTATCCGGACAGCGACATCTTTTACACCCCGTATCGCCCCTATTTTGCCAGCGGCTTTGCCGCCATCAGCCTGGGCATTGCCGAACGCATGCTGCAGGCTTTCAAGGAAAAAACCGCCAACCGCGTACGCGCCTACACCGGCGTCAATGTCGGCACCGCCACCCCGGCGCTGATGCGCCTGGCCGAATCCACCCATCAGGTGGCCGCTGCCCGTGCCTTTCTGGAAAAAACCTGGCAGGACCACGCCGAACACGGCCGCCGTCATGCCTACCCCAGCCGGGAAACACTGGCCTTCTGGCGCACCAATCAGGCCTACGCGGTCAAGATGTGCATCGAGGCAGTGGACCGCCTGTTCAGCGCCGCCGGTGCCACCAGCTGGATGGAAGGCAACGAGCTGCAACGGCTGTTCCGTGACTCCCACATGACCGGCGCCCACGCTTATACCGATTACGATGTCTGCGCCCAGATCCTTGGCCGCGAACTGATGGGGCTGGAACCCGACCCGAGCATGGTCTGACGCCACCCCACAACCAGCCAAAACAAGGAGACAAGGATGACAGACCAAGCATCAGGCGGAGTGGGAGACCCACGCCTGTTCCGCCGTGCGCTGGGCAATTTTGCCACCGGCGTCACCGTGATGACCGCCTGCGGCCCGGACGGGCAGCAGGTTGGCGTCACCGCCAACAGCTTCAATTCGGTTTCGCTCGACCCGCCGCTCATTCTGTGGAGCATAGACAAGCGCTCCGGCAGCTACCCGGTGTTTCGCGACGCCAGTCATTTTGCCGTGAATATCCTGGCAGCCGACCAGATCGAACTGTCCAACCGCTTTGCCCGGCCGGCCGAGGACAAATTTGCCGGCCTGACCTTGCAGAGCGGGGCCGGCGCGGCGCCGCTGCTGGAAGGCTGTGCCGCACGCTTTGTCTGCGAGCGCCATGCCCTGCATGAGGGAGGCGACCACTGGATCGTGATCGGCAAGGTGGTGGCACTGGATGATTTTGGCCGCGCCCCGCTGCTGTATCACCAAGGCAGCTATGCCATGGCCTTTCCCCACAGCCTGCAGCAGAAAAAGGATGCACCGCCACCGGCCAGCGATTCGCTGCAGCGGCGGCTGAACGACAATATCTATTACCTGCTGACCCAGGCGGTACGGGCCTACCAGCACCACTATCAGCCACGCCAGATGGCAACCGGCCTGCGCATCAGCGAGGCGCGCATGCTGCTGGTGCTGGAACACGGGCTGGAGGCAGCGGCCTTGCATGGCGAGGTCAACATGCCGGAGCGCGAAGTGGAACAGGCCATGGAAATGCTGCAACGCAAGGGGCTGATCTGCCGGCAACAGCAGCAGTACCAGCTGACCGCGCAAGGCATGCACCAGGCCGAGGCGCTGCACGATCTGGCCGAACAACAGCAAAGGGAAATGCTGGCAGGTTTCAGCGAACAGGAAGTGGCGGCACTCAAGAATATCCTGCGCGCCATCATCCGCCAGCGCTAAGCCCGCCGCGGCAAACCACGACAAGGGCAGGACGCCAGGCGCCCTGCCCTTGTTGCATTGCCTGCCTACACCATGCGCTGCAAACGCTGGGCCAGTTCCTGCAGGCGGCCGGCCAGGTCCTGCAGCAGGATGTCGATCTGCTCCAGATTACCCGCCTTGCAGGCTTTCTCCAGCTGCTCGCAGTTCCGCCCCACTTGCTGGGCATCGATCAGCCTGGCCGCACCCTTGATCTTGTGCAGCACATGCGCCAGCTCGGCCAGTTGCCGCTCGTGGAACAAGGACTGCGCCTCGGCCAGATCCTGCTCATTGCTGGCCAGCAGCTTGGTGACAAACTTGCGCATCAGCAGCGCATCGCCATCAAACAAGGCGGACAGGCTGCTACCGGCATACACCGGCAGCCGCTGCATGCTGCTGCCCAGGCTGAAACGCAGCAAGGTGGTGTGCAAGGTAGGCAGCGCCACCGGCTTGGTCAGCAGTATGTTGAAGCCGACCGCCATCGCCCGCTGCTGGTCCTGTTCGCTGGGATCGGCAGAAATGCCGATTACCGGCCGCTGATCACCGGCGCTGCGCAGTTGCTGCACCAGGCAGAAGCCATCCAGCTGGGGCATGCCCAGATCGGTCAGCAGACAGTCGAACTGCCCCTGCCGCCATTGTTCCAGCGCATCCTGCCCGTTACTCACGGCCACCACCTTGCAGCCCAGCCGCTGCAACTGGCTGTTGAGCAGGAAAAGATTGGCCAGATTATCCTCGGCCACCAGGACATGCGGCTGCAAACCCTCGGCCCACAGCGCGCCTTCTGGCACATTTTGCGACTCGGCCTGATGACCGTAGCCAGCAGGTCCGGATTCCGACACCCCGGCCAGCGGTTTGCTGGCGAGGACCTGTCTCATCGAAAGCATTTGATTGTTTGACATGACACTGACACCTGTTTTCTGATTATCCAGACACTCCCGCCTCCGGCAAGCTTCAGATCATGTAACGGCCTGCCCGCTTGTACTACACGGCCACACAGCAGCCTGTTTAAGCTTAGAAAGGGGAACGGCATCACTATCCGGGTTATTTCTTAACAAACAATAGGAAGTTTCTGATCATTACGCCGCGCCAGCCGGTGGCGGCAAAATAGTGCCGGCACCGGTCAGTACTGTGGCAAACCTGCCTCAGCCCAAGGCCACGGCCCACGGTCGCTGCGCACGTTCAGCGTGCCGACAAGCACCGATGCAGACAGCTGCGAGACAAAGCGCTACATTGCTGACTGATGGCCACCAGGCCAGCACATTATTGCGGCAAACACGGAGCAAGCATGATTCACCACCAGCATCCCCTGACATCCAGCTGCCTGGGCACGCAGCGTCAGCTATCCAGCTTCCACTTTGGCCAGCCAGGCAGCAGCGCCGGCAAAGCCTATATCCAGGCCTCGCTGCATGCCGACGAACTACCCGGCATGCTGACTGCCTGGGAACTGAAACAGGCACTGCGCGCACTGGAGGAACAGGGGAAAATTGTCGGGGAAATCATCCTGGTGCCGCAGGCCAATCCGATTGGTCATGCGCAGTCGATTCAGGGCTACCAGATGGGTCGTTTCGACCTGGCCAGCGGACAAAATTTCAACCGCCACTATCCGCAATTGACCACGGCAGTCTATGCCGCCGTGAAAGAACAACTGGGCGCGGATGCCAAGGCCAATACCCGCCTGATCCGCGCCGCCATCCGCCAGCATCTGCAACAACTGGCGGAGCCGACCGAGCTGGTCAGCCTGCGCAAAAACCTGATGCTGCTGGCTGCCGACGCCGACATCGTGCTCGACCTGCATTGCGACTGCAACGCCGCCCTGCACGTATACACCGGCACCCCGCTATGGGAACAATGCGAACCGCTGGCGCGCTATCTGCAGTCGCATGCGCAACTGCTGGCCACCGAATCCGGCGATTATCCTTTCGATGAAGCCTGCAGCCAGACCTGGTGGGAACTGCAAGCGCTGTGCCGTCAGGATGGGCTGGAGCTGCCCATCGAAATGGCCTGTCTGTCGGTCACGGTGGAGCTGCGCGGTCAGCATCAGGTCAGCCAGCAGCTGGCACGGCAGGATGCCGCGGCCATTCTGGACTTCCTGCGTTTTCGCGGCCTGATCGCCGCCGACAGCCTGCCAGCACAGCCGGCATTGCCTTATCCGGCCACGCCACTGGCGGGCTCGGAAAACCTGGTGGCGCCCCACCCGGGGGTGGTGAGTTTTCTGGTGGCGCCTGGCCATGTGGTGGCCGCCGGACAGCCGGTGGCGGAAATCATCGACCCCTTGCAGGACAAGGTCAGCATACTCAGCTCGGCGCATGGCGGCATGCTGTACGCCCATGAGCTGCATCCCTATGCCACGGCCGGCATGACGGTGGCCAAGGTGGCCACGGCACAAGCCTTCAAGTCGGGCAAGCTGCTGTCCGCCTGAAAACGCGGCTAGCCTTGCCCGTCGGCGGCGGGCGGCTGGCTGGCGATCGCCTGCAGCAGACAGGCCGGACACAGGCAGTCGCTGCCCTCGGGCAGCAGCGGCATGATGTGCGGCAGCCGGGCACACCAGCACTCCTCTGCCGCAGCGCCGGCACGACAGCTAAAACTGTCGCCACAGGCCGGGCACTGCTTGCACTGCCCCTGGGGCGGCAAGGCCAGCAGGCGCTTCCACACGGCTTTTTTCTCGAAATCGCTGAAGCCGGGCCAGCCGGCAATTTCCTTGAGGGTACGGCGGCAGCTCAGGCAGCTCTCGCCAGCATCATCCAGCTGGCAGCGCTGCTGGCAGGGAGAAGGAATGGTGTCGCTCATGCCATCACCCCGCTGTCGTGCGGTGGCAGCATGCCAGCCGGCCAGTGCAGGCAGGATGAGGGGAAGGCGGCCTGACTACAGGCGGGGACCGGCATGGCAAGGCCGGAAACACGGGAAGAGAAACGCATGGAGACACAATCTGTAACAAGGGGAACAGCACTAACCCGTCACGCGGGACCAGGCACCCGAAATACAGACGACATGATAACAACGGCATGGCATGACATGGTGATTTAAACCGGTCAATCTGCACTCAGCCATTCAGCTCAGCGCTGGAATAGCCCTTGTTCGCCACCGGCATGCTGTGTATCTGCAAGCTATCCAGCTGCAACAGGCTCAGGCTGCAGCCATACACACCACCGGTGTCCAGATAGCGCACATTGTCGATGCTGCGTACTTCCCGCTGTGGAGTATGTCCGACGCACAGCATGCAGACCCCCTTCACCGGCTGCCGTGGCGTGCCGCGGGCGCGCAGCCGGCACCACATGATCTGTCGCAATAGCCGGCCGCCCTCCTCTCCCCAGGGCTGGGGCAGGGACAGCTGCTTGCGCAGCGCATTCCAGTCGTCCTGCGGACAATCAGCATGCAGCAAGCCGATCAGCCCATGCGGGCTGGGCAGCTCCATGGCCAGTGGCAATTTGCCGAAGGCGGCGCGGTAAGCCTGCTTGTCGGCCTCGTCCAGGCAGATAAACCAGCCGCCGCCGTTGTGCAGATAGCGTTCGCAGGCATCGGTATCGGCCAGATCAAAATCCAGCGCCATCTGCTCGTGATTGCCACGCACGGCGTGAAACCACGGTCTGGCCAGCCATTCCAGCACCTGGGGCGACTCCGGGCCGCGATCCACCAGATCGCCCACCGACAACAGGCGGTCACGGCTGCCGTCAAACACCACCTGCTCCAGCAAGGCGCGCAATTCGCTAAAGCAACCGTGGACATCGCCCACGACAAAATCCCTGCCCTGCTGATTGGCCGGCAGGCTGACAAACAACTCACTCATGCGAAATCACACCGATCGGATGGCTATACGGCATCCATTATGCCCGGCTCGCCGGCTGTTGCGGGAAGGAGTCTGGCGTTAGCGGCAATAAAAAACGGCGCCGAGTCGGCGCCGTTGCGATTGCGATATACCGCGAATTACTGGGCTGCGGAAGCGGCCGCCGGTGCAGCTGCGCCGCCACCGATGGTTTGCATGACCTTCCACTGACCGCCTTCCACCTTGTACACGGTGATGCCGCCGTCTTTCAGGTCGCCCTTGTCGTCGTAAGTCCAGTTGGAGGAAGTCACACCGGAGTACTTGATCTTGGCCAGTACCGGCAGGTAAGCCTTGGGATCGGTGGAGTTGGCATCCTTCATGGCCTGGATCAGGGCGCGGGTGGCGTCATAGCCGTACGGCGAGTAGGTGGCTACGTCGGTCTTGAAGCGTGCCTTGTACTTGTCGGCGTATTCCTTGCCCTTGGGCATTTGTTCCAGCGGCAGGCCGGCCAGCGAAGCGATGGAGCCTTCGGCGTCCTTGCCAGCCAGTTGCAGGAAGTTCGGGGTCTTGGTCATTTCGCCGGAAATCAGCGGAGCCTTCAGGCCCAGACGCTTCATCTGCTTGGCCATCGGGGCGGACTGGGCATCAGCACCACCGTAGAACACCACATCCGGGTTCACGCCCTTGATGGAGGTCAGGATGGCCGCAAAGTCGGTTGCCTTGTCATTGGTGAATTCGCGCTTGGCTACATCGCCACCGGAAGCTTTGACGGCTTTTTCGAATTCGTCGGCCAGGCCCTGGCCGTAAGCGGTACGGTCGTCAACGATGACGATTTTCTTGGCCTTCAGGGTATCCACCACGAATTTGCCCATCACGCTACCCTGCTGGGTGTCGGAGGTCATGGAGCGGAAGGTGTTCTTGAAGCCTTGTGCGGTGAACACCGGCGAGGTCGCCATGGCGATCATCGGGATGCCGGCATCGGAGTAGATCTTGGAGGCCGGGATGGCGCAACCGGAGTTGAAGTGACCGATGATGCCGGAAACTTTGTCGTCCACCAGCTTCTGGGCCAGTTGGGTAGCGGTTTTCGGATCGGCCTGGTCATCCTGGGCGCTCAGTTCGAAGGTCACCGGCTTGCCACCGATGGTCGGCTTCTCGGCGTTGGCATCTTCGATGGCCAGGGTCACGCCGTTCTTGTATTCCTCACCGTAGTGAGCTTGCGGGCCGGTCAGCGGCGCGGCAAAGCCGATTTTCACAGTGTCGCCACCAGCAGCGGCAGCAGCCGGAGCGGATGCGCCAGCCGGAGCGGCGGCATCATCTTTTTTGCCACATGCAGACAGTGCCAGAGCAGCTGCGACAGCGATGGTAACGGTAGTCAGCTTGGTGAATTGCATCTTGAATCCTCTATCTTTCGGTCTCTCCTGTCCGCTTGTGGCGGACAGATCTCATGCAGCGAGCTTGTTGTAAGTTGAAACGCTGGCGGCATTATTCCAATGCCGACAGCACATGACAAGTGGCGTTTGACAGATTGTCATCATCCCTCCCGCTTTGTGACCAATCTCGCCAAACCACGGCGCGGTCGCGGGAGGGTGAATCATCAGTCACCGATACTCATCAGGCTGGCATTACCCCCTGCCGCCGTGGTGTTGACGCTGACCGCGCGTTCCACCACCAGACGATGCAGGTTGTAGCCTTCTTCACCGGCCAGCAGCAGGGGAATCAGCGCGCCATCGCGTTGCGCCAGTTGCTGGCGCGCCTTGGCGGCGGCATCCCCCTCGTACAGCACGGCGTCCAGCTCGGCGGCCAGCACGTCTTGCACCAGCTCGACGTGGCCGGCCAGCGCGCTGGCCAGTTGGCGATTGGCCGGCGAATCCGCCAGCACTGCCAGATTACCGGTGGCCATGACGGCCACCAGTTGCTCGGCCAGCGTCGCACTGCTGCTGGCCACGCACCCTACCTTGCCGCGGGCGGCAAAACAGAGCGTGTTCTTTTCCCCGGTCGGGCCGGGCAGGCTGACCTGATGGTTCAGCGGCGAGGCACGGCGAGCGGCCGCGATACGCGCATCCAGGCCATTCACGCCCAGGCTGGTGGCCAGGCCGGCCAGCTTGTCCAGGCCGGCCAGATCGGCGCTCGCCGGCTGCAAGGCCAGCTTGGGCTGCCAGCGGGCACGGGTCAGGCGATACAGGTAGAACGGGCCGCCAGCCTTGGGACCGGTGCCGGACTTGCCTTCGCCACCAAAGGGCTGCACGCCCACCACGGCACCCACGATATTGCGGTTGACGTAGACATTGCCCACCTTGATCTTGCGGACGATGTCGTTGATGGTTTCGTCGATGCGGCTGTGAATGCCGTGGGTCAGGCCGTAACCGGTGCTGTTGATTTCGGCCACGACCTTGTCCAGCTCATTGGCTTCAAAGCGCAGCACATGCAGTACCGGGCCGAACACTTCACGGGTGAGATCAGACAGGTTGTCGATTTCAAACAGCGTCGGCGGCACAAACGTCCCTTGCTGGCATTGCTCGGTCAGCGGGGTCTGGTAGTACCAGCGCGCACGCTGCTTCATCTTGTCGATATGTGCCAGCAGGCCGGCCTGGGCTTCGGCATCGATTACCGGGCCGACATCGGTACTGAGCTTGGCCGGGTTGCCCACGGTGAGTTCGGCCATGGCGCCCTTGATCATGGCGATCACCTTGTCGGCGATATCGCTTTGCAGATACAGCACGCGCAAGGCGGAGCAACGCTGACCGGCAGAATCGAAGGCCGAGCTCAGTACATCGGTCACCACCTGCTCCGGCAGTGCCGAGCTGTCGACGATCATGGCGTTCTGGCCGCCGGTTTCGGCTACCAGTACCACGTCCTCGCCACGCTTGGCCAGGGTACGGTTGATGATTTGCGCCACTTCGGTGGAGCCGGTAAAGATCACGCCCTGGATGCGCGGATCGCTGGTCAGCGCAGCACCGACAATCTCGCCACGGCCCGGCAGCAGTTGCAGCACATCGCGCGGCACGCCGGCTTCGTGCAGCAGACGCACGGCATAGGCGGCAATCAGGTTGGTCTGCTCGGCCGGCTTGGCCAGCACCGGGTTACCGGCGGCCAGCGAGGCGGTCACTTCGCCAATAAAGATGGCCAGCGGGAAGTTCCACGGGCTGATGCACACCACCGGACCCAGTGGCTGGTGGGTGGCATTGTCGAAATTGGCAACGATCTGCGCGGCATAGTAGCGGCAGAAGTCCACCGCTTCGCGCACTTCGGCAATGGCATTGCTCAGGGTCTTGCCGGCTTCACGCACCGCCAGGCCCATCAGTGCCGGCATGTGGTCTTCCATCAGGTCGGCCATGCGGTTCAAGCAGGCCGCACGGTCGGCAACCGGGGTATTAGCCCAGCGGGCGGCGGCGGCTTCAGCCAGTTGCAAGGCGCGTTCCACATGTTCCGGCGTGGCTTCGATCACCTGGCCGACGATGTCGGCATGATCGGCCGGATTACGTACCGGCTGGCTGTCGCCTGCGCTGACATCGGCATCACCCAGCAGCGGGAAGGCTGTCCATTGCTGTTGCTCGGAGCCTTGCAGGCCCATTTGCAGCGCGGCCAATACGTGTTCGCTGGACAGATCCAGACCCTTGGAATTCTGGCGTTCACTGCCATACAGGGAAACCGGCAGGGCAATCTTGTGATGCGGCTGACCGGCATGGCTGGCGGCTTCCGCTACCTGGTCGGTCACCAGTTCGTCGATGGAGACATTCTCGTCGACGATGCGGTTGACGAAGGAGCTGTTGGCACCGTTTTCCAGCAGGCGGCGCACCAGATAAGCCAGCAGGGTTTCGTGCGAACCCACCGGCGCGTAAATACGGCAGGCCTTGCCCAGATTGTCCTTGCCCACCACCTGGTCGTACAGGGTTTCACCCATACCGTGCAGGCACTGGAATTCGTAATCCAGGCCCTGACCCAGCTGATAAATGGCCGACAGGCTGTAGGCGTTGTGGGTGGCAAACTGCGGGTAGATGGCATCCTGCGCCGCCAGCAAACGCTTGGCACAGGCCAGATAGGAAATGTCGGTATACACCTTGCGGGTATACACCGGGTAGCCCGGCAGGCCATCCACCTGGGCGCGCTTGATTTCGGCATCCCAATAGGCACCCTTCACCAGGCGCACCATGAAGCGGTGACCGGAACGGCGTGCCAGATCCACCAGATAATCAATAATGAAGGGACAGCGCTTCTGGTAAGCCTGCACCACCAGACCAATACCGTTCCAGCCAGCCAGGTCCGGGTCGAAGGCCAGCTGTTCCAGCAGGTCCAGCGACAGCTCCATGCGGTCGGCTTCTTCGGCATCGATATTCAGGCCGATATTGTATTGCTTGGCCAGAACCAGCAGTTCCTTCAGGCGGGCATACAGCTCGGTCATCACCCGTTCACGCTTGGCGCGGCTGTAACGCGGGTGAATGGCCGACAGCTTCACCGAAATACCAGGGCCATCGTAAATGCCACGGCCGGCAGACTCCTTGCCGATGGCGTGAATCGCCATCACGTAGTCCTTCATGTAACGCTGGGCATCGTCCTCGGTCATGGCGGCTTCACCCAGCATGTCGTAGGAGAAGCGATAACCGCGTGCTTCGCGCTCACGGCCGTTTTCCAGTGCCTGTTCGATGGTTTCGCCAGTGACAAACTGCTTGCCCAGCATGCGCATGGACATGTCCACACCCTTGCGGATCAAGGGCTCGCCACCCTTGGCGATCAGCCGGGTCATGGCGGCAGACAGGCCTTGCTCGCTGTGCGAGGAAACCAGCTTGCCAGTCACCACCAGCCCCCAGGCGGCAGCATTGACGAACAGCGAAGAGCTGTTGCCCAGGTGGGCTTTCCAGTCGCCGCGGGAGATCTTGTCGCGGATCAGCTTGTCGGCGGTTTCCTTGTCCGGAATACGCAGCAGTGCTTCGGCCAGACACATCAGGGCAATGCCTTCGGCACTGTCCAGCGAGAATTCATGCATCAGGGCATCCACCCCGCTGGAGCGGGTACGCTCATGCCGCACCTGGCTGACCAGACGACGCGCCAGCGCCTGGGTGGCAGTGACCTGGGCCGGCTGCAAGGCAGCTTGCGGCAACAAGGCTTGCACACATTCCTGTTCGTCACGGCGGTATGCGGATGTAATGGCATCGCGCAAAGCGCTCTGGTTTAGGGCAAACACCTCGAATTGCATGGAAAACTCCCGATTTTGTTCGCAGCCCGGTTTGTACCGGTTAAGATTTGCCTATTGTATACAATTGCATTTTTCTTTGTTCGACAATATAAAATATTCTTGTAGCGACATCGCCAGTGACTGGCCGCAGATCAAGGAAAATCAAGCTGCTTGTCCTATTATCGACAGCAGACCGCGCATGCCGCTTTGTTGCATGACCACAACGTCAGCTCCCCATGCCGGTCAGAAAACGGCCCAGCACCACAGCCACCCGCCCCTGCAAGTGTTTTAGTCGATTACAGGAAGCCCCATGCAAACCATTTTATTGACCGTCAATGCCAGCCCCTACGGCAGCGAGCGCCTGCTCAGCGCCTTGCGGCTGACCCTTGCCCTGCTAAGCCAGCCCGGGGCAGCCCAAGTCCGGCTGTTTTTGCTGTCCGATGCCGTCAGCACTGCCATCAACCAGCAGACAGTGGCCACACCACCCAATCTGGGAGAAATGTTGAGCGAGGCCATGGCGCTGGGTGCCACGGTACACGTTTGCCGCAGCTGCGCCGATGCGCGCGGCCTGAAGGCAGAACGCTTGTTGCCCGGCGTGCAGATTGGCAGCATGCCCGAACTGGCTGAGTGGACGCTGGCCGCCGACAAGGTGCTCAGCTTCTGATAAAAAAAGGCCTGCCTCTCGGGGGGAAGGCAGGCCAAAGGGCAGTTCACTTCAAGCAACAAGGATTCAGATCGGACGTATCAGCATTTCGGAGCGGACTTCGCGCACGCCCGGCACATTGGCGGCCACTTCCAGCAGATGACGCACGGTATCGCGGCTGGGGCTGGAGCCTAGCAATTTCACCATCCCCGCCTTGACCTGCGGTCGGACCACCGAGCCCGAGCCATCGGCCAGCGGTTTCAGCACTTCATTCAATTCCCAGGCAATTTTTTCATCCGCTGAAATATTCGACACCGCCACATGCTCGGCCACCGGATCAATGGACAACATGTCCATGGCCCGAACCGGATTGATCGGCAACAGCGCCAACAGCATTAATCCAAGATGATTTACTTTCATTGCCATGACTCCCGACAGGTCTGTTCGCCAGTATGTATTGCAAGCATCATGCCAGCGCAATAAAACCATTAATAATCAATCAGTTGAAACAAACTTGCAGAACAACAGGCCAGCCAGATCCGCCAATCTGTCGCCAACTGGCGACAACAAGTGACCCATTGCGCGCCAAGTGGCTGATTTGTATGAAAAAACCCCTGTCGCTGATTGGCGACAGGGGTTGGATGAGACTCTGCCGGTTCAGAAGTCCTTGAAGGCGGCAGCGACCAGATCATGCTTTTGCAGCAGGCGATAAAACTCGGTGCGATTACGATCGGCAATGCGGGCCGCCACACTGACATTACCGGCGCTGACCCGTAGCAGTTTTTCCAGATAATCCCGCTCAAACTGCCGTCTCGCCTCGGCCAGCGTGGCAATGCTGGCCATGCCGTCGGAAACCGCCTTCTGCACGGCAGTCAGCGGAATCAGCCCTGAAGTGTTCAACACACAGCATTGTTCAACCGCATTGGCCAACTGCCGCACATTGCCAGACCAGCGCAGGCTGCACAGATACTCCATGGCATCCGGGGCAAAACCGGCCACCTCCTTGCCATAGCGCTCTGCCAGTTGCGTCAGGAAATGCTGTGCCAGCAGGGGGATATCCTCCCGTCGCTCGCTCAGCGGCGGCAGATGCAGGGCCACCACATTCAGCCGGTAAAACAGATCCTCGCGGAACAGGCCGTCGCTGATCAGCGCCTCGAGATCGCGATGGGTGGCTGAAATCACCCGCACATCCACCGCACGCGACTTGCTGGCGCCCACAGGCCGCAGCTCACGCTCCTGCAACACGCGCAATAGTTTGACCTGCAAAGCCAGTGGCATGTCGCCAATTTCATCCAGAAACAGCGTGCCACCCTCGGCCTGGGCAATCAGGCCATCATGTCGTGTCGCCGCACCGGTAAACGCCCCCTTTTCGTGGCCGAACAATTCGCTTTCCAGCAAGTTGTCCGGAATCGCCCCGCAATTGACCGCCACGAAGGGTCCGGCCGCACGCGGGCTCGCCCGATGCAGGGCTCGTGCCAGAATCTCCTTGCCACTGCCGCTCTCACCACGGATCAGCACGCTGGCATCGGTCGCAGCGATCAGCCGCGCTTCCGCCAGCAACTCTTCCATCAGTGGACTGCAGCTCACCACTTCGGCACGCCAGTATTCCTGTCCGGCCTGGGATACCGCCGGTGAGGACAGCGACAAGGCCTGCTCCACCTTGCTCAGCAAGGCAGTGCTGTCGAAGGGTTTGACCAGATAGCCAAAGACACCGCGACTCACCGCCTCCACCGCATCGGGAATCGTGCCATGCGCGGTCAGCATGATCACCGGCAGCGCCGGATAACTCTTCTTCACCAGTTCGAACAAGGCCATGCCATCCATACCCGGCAAGCGCCAGTCTGTCAGCAACACATCAGCCCGCCGCACGGCCAGCGCACTCAAGGCGGCCTCGGCCGATGTCGCCTTGTCCACCAGATAGCCAGCCGCCTCCAGCCGCAAACTCAGCAGCCGCAGCAAGTCGGCATCATCATCAACCAGCAATACCCGTCCTGTTCGCATCATGGTTGTATCTTCTTTTTCTGGGCCTTGTCGGCCATGGACTGTTCGATCAAACGCAAGGCATCCAGCTTGGCAGCCAGTTCATCGGCACGGCGCTGTTGCTCCAGCCATTGCGCATTGGCGCGTGCAACAGCCTCCTCATGCCGCCGCCGTTCGCTCAACTGGGCTGACAGCAAGGTCGCCAGCCCGACCAGGCCATCAGACTGCTCCTGACGCAATTGCACAGCCACCAGATCAAGTTGCTGCTGCAGTCGCGCCAGATCCGGCCGGCCATCGGCATTCAGCAGCTGTAGCGCCACATAGCGCAGGCGCTCGCCGGCGCAGCCATCCTTGCCGGGCAAGGCCGACTCCCGTCCCCGCCGGACACCGGCCAGAACGGCCTCGGCATCATGACAGATCCTGCCAGATGCGCGCCCCACCGGCGCACTGGCTGCATCCCTGGGAGGTCGGCCCAGAGTGCTGCAGCCGGCCAGCGCAGACAGCAGCAGTATGCCACTCATCCATCTTTTCATCATTGCGCTTTCCTGCCCTGCAATCGTTATTTAACAGCGGCCAACACTGCAGCGCTGCCCTGTGACAGGCGGCAGCAGGGCTTAGTCACGAAGGCCACCAGACACGCAGCCTCGCACCCTGCGCGGCAGGCAGGCTTTCCACATCGCCGCCCATCAATTGGGCAAAGGTTTTCACCATGGTCAGCCCGATACCACTTCCGGGCAATTCGCCGGCAGGAACTTGCCCGGTATAGAAAGGCTGGAATATCAGGCTACGCTCCTGTTCAGCAATGCCGCAGCCCTGATCGGCAACAACCAGCCATGAGTGATCAGCACTTCTCCCTGCCTCAACAGAAATAAGGCCATTTTCAGGAGAAAATCGTATGGCGTTAGAAAGCAGATTATCAATAATGGTTCGGAATTTTTCCTGATCCACCATCAGTACCACTGCTTGCTCGGGCAGCTGCAGCTGCAATTTTTTTTGACGCAACAAGGGCTGCATGGCGGCTGCCGCCTGCTGCAGCAGCGCACGCACATCATGCGCCGCCATGCTCAGCGGCCGCTCCAGCCAATTGGCCGCATCATGCTGTAGCAAGGCATCCACCCGTTGCCGCAACAAACGGGTATTTGACAGCGTTATGCCCACGATCTCCTGCTGCGAG
This sequence comes from Aquitalea sp. ASV15, assembly GCF_016429115.1. Lineage (NCBI taxonomy): Bacteria > Pseudomonadati > Pseudomonadota > Betaproteobacteria > Neisseriales > Chromobacteriaceae > Aquitalea > Aquitalea sp. ASV15. Next base: position 58,814 of record NZ_JAELTZ010000026.1, read on the forward strand.
GGCAATAAGGGGCCGGGTATCTGATCATGCAACAGGGAAGAAGCCTCCTGAATCGCCGCCAGCGGTGTCTTCAGTTCATGTGAAACATGTCGGAAAAAGTTGGCCTTGTCCTGTTCCAGCCGTGCCAGCCGCCCATCCAGCTCGCGCAAGGCGGCCGCCAGTTGCAAGATATCCGCCGGCGCCGACATATCCCAGTGCTGACCACGCTGCCCCTGCGCCAGCCGGCCAATCTTGTCGCGCAGCTGCTGCAAAGGCCGGACCAGCAGCCATGCCAGCAATAGTCCCAGCACGACTGCCAGACACAAGGACAATATCGCCACCCGGTCGGCTTGCTGCCGTTTTTCACGCAAACTGCCGTCCCACTGCAGGCGACGTGCCGCACTCACCCGCTTAACCTGGCTATCCAGTTCATTGCCAAGCCGGGACAGCTCCTCGTATTGACGCGACCATGCTTCGGCAGCACCGGCAGCCCCTTGCAACAGGCTACGCGATTTCACACACCATTCAGCCAGACGGCCACCCAGCTGCTGCAAGCGGACTTCATTCAGCTGCTGTAAATGCCCGGCCAGCTGCTGCAAACTCTGCAGCGCCTGCTTCCCTGTTCGAGCAAATGCCTCCTCGCGGAGGACATTCCACTGACGGGTAGAACGCTCAAACAGATCACTCTGCTCGGCATAGCTGCGTTGCAGCTCTGCCAATCCCTCTGCCTGTTTCTGGCTTTGCTCAACCAGCTCGGCAAGTTGCTGCAAATGCCACCAGGTTTGCACCAGCGCCAGGGATGGAATCAGGGTCACCACAAACAGGCTGGCAACCAGCAAGGTCTTAAAGGACAAATGGCGCAATAGCATCTTGTCTCTCATGCATACAACAGGATGGGCTATTGTCCGCCAGAGTTGGCAGCACAACAAATCGGCAGGGGGATGGCTGGCGGAAGGGCATCAACCCCGAAGCCAGCCCCAATACAAAAAGCCCAGCTCTGTTGAGCTGGGCTTTCAAAGGGGAGTCTGGCGGTGTCCTACTTTCACATGGCGAATGCCACACTATCATCGGCGCTAAGGCGTTTCACGGTCCTGTTCGGGATGGGAAGGCGTGGGACCACCTCGCT
>NZ_JAELTZ010000184.1:0-315 GCF_016429115.1 Aquitalea sp. ASV15
CCCCCCCCCCCCCCCCCCCCCCCCCCCCCCCCCCCCCCCCCCCCCCCCCCCCCCCCCCCCCCCCCCCCCCCCCCCCCCCCCCCCCCCCCCCCCCCCCCCCCCCCCCCCCCCTTTTTAATGACACGGCCACCACCGAGATCTACACTGTTGTTCGTTCGTCGGCAGCGTCAGATGTGTATAAGAGACAGGTAGTGACCTTCGTCGGTCAGCTGCTGCGCGTCCATCTTGGTCGGCGGAGCCAGCCACAGCTTGACCGGCAGGTCGCGCTTGCCTTCCAGCAGCTTGGAAGCGGCACGGAAGTGACCGATATTGGTC
>NZ_JAELTZ010000185.1:0-314 GCF_016429115.1 Aquitalea sp. ASV15
CCCCCCCCCCCCCCCCCCCCCCCCCCCCCCCCCCCCCCCCCCCCCCCCCCCCCCCCCCCCCCCCCCCCCCCCCCCCCCCCCCCCCCCCCCCCCCCCCCCCCCCCCCCCCCTTTTTAATGATACGGCGCCCACCGAGATCTACACTGTTGTTCGTTCGTCGGCAGCGTCAGATGTGTATAAGAGACAGGTCGAACACCACGGCCAGATCACCGGCGGCAATGCGCTGCTCCAGATCCGGCGTATCGCGTCGTATCGCTGCGAAATACTGCGCCGCATACATCGCCCCCAGCGTATAGCTGGGGAAATAACCAAAG
>NZ_JAELTZ010000186.1:0-314 GCF_016429115.1 Aquitalea sp. ASV15
CCGCTGGTGCTGCGCGTGCTGTGCAGCACCCTGCTGCTGACGCCGGCCATGGTGTTCTGCTTCATCCCGCTGTGCAGCCGCCTGCTGCGCAACTGGCTGCAAGGCAAGAGCCAGCGCGCGCCAGCACCTGTCTCTTATACACATCTGACGCTGCCGACGAACGAACAACAGTGTAGATCTCGGTGGGCGCCGGATCATTAAAAAGGGGGGGGGGGGGGGGGGGGGGGGGGGGGGGGGGGGGGGGGGGGGGGGGGGGGGGGGGGGGGGGGGGGGGGGGGGGGGGGGGGGGGGGGGGGGGGGGGGGGGGGGGGGGG
>NZ_JAELTZ010000187.1:0-314 GCF_016429115.1 Aquitalea sp. ASV15
AAGGTTGTTTATCACACCGGGCCCTGTCGCGCCGTTTCATTCAACCACTGCATGCGTCAGCAGACCGGCTGACAGGCTGAGCCAGCTGTTGCCCGGCAGTGTCAAAAGGCCTGCCAGCAGCCGGGCCTGTCTCTTATACACATCTGACGCTGCCGACGAACGAACAACAGTGTAGATCTCGGTGGTGGCCGTATCATTAAAAAGGGGGGGGGGGGGGGGGGGGGGGGGGGGGGGGGGGGGGGGGGGGGGGGGGGGGGGGGGGGGGGGGGGGGGGGGGGGGGGGGGGGGGGGGGGGGGGGGGGGGGGGGGGGGGG
>NZ_JAELTZ010000188.1:0-314 GCF_016429115.1 Aquitalea sp. ASV15
CCCCCCCCCCCCCCCCCCCCCCCCCCCCCCCCCCCCCCCCCCCCCCCCCCCCCCCCCCCCCCCCCCCCCCCCCCCCCCCCCCCCCCCCCCCCCCCCCCCCCCCCCCCCCCTTTTTAATGATCCGCCGACCACCGAGATCTACACTGTTGTTCGTTCGTCGGCAGCGTCAGATGTGTATAAGAGACAGGTTTTGTACCTGCCCAGGTCATCGACCGCGCCGACAAGGCGCTGTACCACTCCAAAACCCATGGCCGCAACCAGGTCAATCAGTTTGAAGCCCTGCAACAGCAGGGCTTCGTCGCGCAGGCTACCGT
>NZ_JAELTZ010000189.1:0-314 GCF_016429115.1 Aquitalea sp. ASV15
GGCTGCTTTTGCTGCCTGTGGCTGGCTTTGCCGGGCGGCGGCGTGGCATCATGCTCCCACTCATACCTTGCAGGAGCACGCATGTCCCAGCCCACGGCCTACCCGTCCCTTGTTGCCAGCTTTACCCCTGTCTCTTATACACATCTGACGCTGCCGACGAACGAACAACAGTGTAGATCTCGGTGGGCGCCGTATCATTAAAAAAGGGGGGGGGGGGGGGGGGGGGGGGGGGGGGGGGGGGGGGGGGGGGGGGGGGGGGGGGGGGGGGGGGGGGGGGGGGGGGGGGGGGGGGGGGGGGGGGGGGGGGGGGGGGG
>NZ_JAELTZ010000190.1:0-314 GCF_016429115.1 Aquitalea sp. ASV15
GGCCATGCTGGCGCTGGGGCTGGTCTTGCTGCTGGCCGGGCCACAGGGGCTGAACGGCTTGCCGCTGGTGCTGGGCGGCATGGCGGTCAACCTGCTGCTGGGGGCGCTGGCGACGGCGCTGGTGCTGTCTCTTATACACATCTGACGCTGCCGACGAACGAACAACAGTGTAGATCTCGGTGGTCGGCGGATCATTAAAAGGGGGGGGGGGGGGGGGGGGGGGGGGGGGGGGGGGGGGGGGGGGGGGGGGGGGGGGGGGGGGGGGGGGGGGGGGGGGGGGGGGGGGGGGGGGGGGGGGGGGGGGGGGGGGGGGG
>NZ_JAELTZ010000191.1:0-314 GCF_016429115.1 Aquitalea sp. ASV15
GCCAGTCTGCCGAGTTGGCATGTACCAGCTGCATGCGCGCCGCAATGGCGGCGGTATCGGCTGCGCGCGCCGCCCGTTCCAGGGCATCAAACAGCAAGGCCGCCGCCACCGGTGAGCGCTCCACCATCTGTCTCTTATACACATCTGACGCTGCCGACGAACGAACAACAGTGTAGATCTCGGTGGGCGCCGTATCATTAAAAGGGGGGGGGGGGGGGGGGGGGGGGGGGGGGGGGGGGGGGGGGGGGGGGGGGGGGGGGGGGGGGGGGGGGGGGGGGGGGGGGGGGGGGGGGGGGGGGGGGGGGGGGGGGGGG
>NZ_JAELTZ010000192.1:0-314 GCF_016429115.1 Aquitalea sp. ASV15
CCCCCCCCCCCCCCCCCCCCCCCCCCCCCCCCCCCCCCCCCCCCCCCCCCCCCCCCCCCCCCCCCCCCCCCCCCCCCCCCCCCCCCCCCCCCCCCCCCCCCCCCCCCCCCTTTTTAATGACCCGGCGCCCACCGAGATCTACACTGTTGTTCGTTCGTCGGCAGCGTCAGATGTGTATAAGAGACAGGCAATAAGCGACCATGCTCGCTGTAGCGCAAGGCATTGCTGAGAAAATTACGCAGGATGCGGCTGAGCAAGACCCAATCGCTGTACACCACGGCAGCACACAGATGACTGCGCAGGCTCAGCCCGCG
>NZ_JAELTZ010000027.1:0-59808 GCF_016429115.1 Aquitalea sp. ASV15
TGATTGGCGCGCTGGAAGACATCGAGAAGATCGTGAAGGGCGAAGCCGGCACCATCATCTCCACCGAGAAGGCCGGGATTGAGTGGTACTGAGCGGGTAGAGGTATTGCGGTGTTGTGAACAAGGGCGGCCATGGCAGCCCTTGTTGCATGGTGGCGGCAGAATCAGGCCAGGCCCAGTTCGGCGGCATGGTCGCGGCACAATGCCTGGCCGGCAGCATAGCCGGCCTGATACATCTGCGACAGGTTGGAGTAAGACCAATCCAGCTCCTGCTCACGCTGCTCCGGACGGATGAACTGGTCGTAAGCCACGCGCAGCAACTTGGTACGCGGCTTGCCCTCGGCATCCTTGTTATGCAGGGCCTCGAACAGCTTCAGGTCATCACGGGCAATTTCGGTCAGCGGGGTAATGATGGACTGCACCCAGGCATCGTACAGATCGCGCGGTGGGTGCAGCAGCTGTTCGCTGCCCAATACATCGAACACCACGGTGGTATCGATATAAGGGTGATCCTGGAACAGGCGCTTGAAGTTGAGGGTGTCAATGGCCGCGCCTTCGATGAAGTAATCGCCATCCAGCAGATAAGGCGGGTAGATCAACGGGAAGGACAGCGCGGCCAGAAAGTGTTCATGGTTGATCTGCTGCTTGTTCCAGCAGTCCATGCGCTTTTGGCTGAGGTTGTAGGCATTCAGGTAAAACTGCGGCTTGATGTCGGCCAGTCTGGCAAAGTCCACCACCTGGTCGATGAAGGGCACATGGGCGCACAAGCCCTGGCTTTGGGCGTTCAGATTGCTGGGGCAGAGGCTGGCCATCAAGTAGCTGCTCCAGTCGGCAGCCAGCCGTTGCAAGGGGCCCTGGTCGGCCTGGGCCTGGATGGCCTGCAGTAGCGGATTGGCCTGCTGCCATTGCCGCCAGATGTCGGCCAGCGGGCCGGGTTTGTTGAACACCTTGAAATTGACCGGGAAGGCGGCATACAGCGCATCGGCCACGCCCATGTCGGCCAGTTTTTCCAGTGCAGCCTTGGGGTCCTGTCCTTTGGCCGCGGTATACAGCAGGCCGACAATCGCGCCTGCGCCCGAGGTGGAGATGATGTCGAACTCGACGCCTGCTTCGATAAAGGCCACCAGCGAACCAGCCATCAGCGTGGCATTGGGCGCACCGCCACCCAGCACCAGTGCCAGAGTTTTCTTGTTGGAGCTCATGCGTGTACTTCCGATTGGGGAGATATCTGAAATTATGCGTTATGGATTGTGAAATTACTTTTTTTATTGGAAGAAATTTCAGATAAAAAGCGCTGCGGCTGAGTGGGCCGATCTACGTGGTTTTACCATGTACCTTGTAATGCACTGTAGATGGGAATAATATGCGGCTTGTCCTTGTGCAGTGCACGGCCCTCTACCGTGTAATGCAAGGTATGGGAGTCCGAGTATGAAAACGCAGTTGAAAAAGGGCACGCTGGATATGTGCGTGCTGGCCGCACTGGCGGCGGGAGACAGCTATGCCTACGAACTGGTGAGCATTCTGTCGCGCAGCATGGAGGTGAGCGAAGGCACCATGTACCCGCTGATGCGCCGGCTGCAGGCGGAAGCCTGGGTGTCGACCTACCTGGTGGAGTCGGCCAGCGGACCTTCACGCAAGTACTACACCCTGACTGCTGCAGGGCGGCAACAGTTGGTGCTGATGCAGCAGGAATGGCAAGAGTTCGTCGGCGATGTGAACAGTGTGTTGCAACTGGCCGCAGGGCGGGCCAAGGGAGAATCAGCATGAAGCAGCAGGAATTCATCAAACAATTGCAGGATGCTTTGTCTCGGCTGCCGGAAGGGGAGAGGCAAGACATCATTGCGGATTATCAGGAATACTTCCGCGATGGTCTGGCGGCAGGCCGCAGCGAAGCGGATATTGCAGCTGCCCTGGGCGAGCCGCAGCAGTTGGCGCGCGAACTGATGGCACGTCATCACATGGCACGCTGGGAGAGCCGCAAGAGCTTCGGCAACCTGTTTGCCGTGGTGGGCGCCATTGCCGGCCTGGGCTTTCTCAATTTCATGCTGGCCATTCCCTTCCTGTTTTATCTGTGGCTGCTGACCATGGCGGCGCTGGCTTCCACCGGCATCCTGATTGGCGGCCTGCTGCTGTTTGGCACCCTGGCGTGCAATGAACTGTTTGGCTGGCCGGCCATTCATGAATCGCGTGATGTACGGGCCATCTGGTCCGATTTTGCCCAGGGCGGCCCGGCGGGGAACATTCATATCCGGGGCAGTCGCGGCGAAACGGTTGATGTGGTGCGGGAGGCGTCGTCCGGCCGGGCCAGCATCCATATCCAGTCCAGAGATGGCACGGTCAGCCTGGAGCGCAATGCCAGTGAGGCGCTTGGCCGGCTGCAGATCAAGGATGAAACCGGGCAGGTGGATATCGCTGGCCTGGACTGGGGCTTGAGTCGCCATGGCATGCTGCTGACCGGCTTGCTATTGATGGCGCTGGGTGGCGGCGGCGTGTTTCTGTGCTACTTGCTGGCGCGCTGGACCTGGCGCGGTCTGCTGTCCTATGGCCGTTACCAGCTGGCTGTTCTGGACAGGGCGCGTGGTGCTCCAGTCTAGCTTTGCATGAGCGCAACGGCAGGAGTGGACGGGATGAGGGCGGGACGGCCAGTGGGCGTGGCAGGCAAGAGGTCCTACACTGCGGCCTGTGTCGCTAACCGGTATTGCGGCTGTTCAAGGAGCTTTGACATGGTCCGTGTTCTCACCCGCATGGTATGCGGTGTACTGCTGCTGGGCGCCAGCCTGTATGGTCTGCCTGGTATGGCACAGCCGGCTGATGCTGCCCTGGAGCAGGATAGGCTGCTGCTGCGCTTGCTCTCTTGTCAGCTGCCATGGGCGGAGGTGGTCAGCCCGAGTGTGCCGGTCGGCCTGGCCGTACAGCGTATGGAGGCATTGGGAAAGTCGGCTGCGGCAGGGGGCGTGGGCGATAAAACCATTGCCGGGCCACTCCTCCTTGGGCGTGCATGCTTGCAGAACGTGCATTTGGGTGGTGCCGCAGGATCATTCTGGGTCAGTGGGCAGGTGTGCCAACCGGGCATCGATGATTTCGTACGGGAATTGCGCAAGATCGGCGTGGCGCTCCATGGTGGCAAGTTGCCGCCAGCGCTAGCGGCATTGCCCATGCCAGCTTCCATGCCGCGTTACTGGGCTGGCACCGACCGGCAGTTCTATTTGCTGCTAAACGGCAGTATTGAGCTTGCCGGGAATGGCCTGCGGCTTGGGGACGACTCAGCGCTGTCCTTTTTCTGCATGCTACGTCCACCTGCAGAATATGAGCAGCGCTGAGCGGTGCGTGCTAGCGCGAAAGAGCGCAGTCGCTTGATGTCAGCCAGGCGGCAGCCTGGAGAAGGCGCAGGCTGCTTCCTGTCTGTTCCGCTCGATCCGCTACTGCAGGGTCACGCAGCGTGAACCGGCGCGGCTGTGGCTAGTGGCCTTCGTAAGAGCACACGGTGAATACATCCAGGCCGGCATCGCGAATCAGCTGGCCGCCACCCAGTTCGGGCAGTTCGATGATGGTGGCTGCTTCCAGTACATTGGCGCCCAGCTTTTTCAGCAGATTGTAGCCAGCCATCATGGTGCCGCCGGTGGCGATGAGGTCGTCAATCAGAATCACCCGGTCCCCCGCCTTGCAGGCGTCGGTATGAATCTCCACGGTGGCGTTGCCGTATTCCAGTTCGTATTCTTCCGCCACCGTGGTGAAGGGCAGCTTGCCTTTCTTGCGGATGGGCACGAAGCCGACATTCAGTTCGTAAGCCAGTACCGAACCGATGATGAAGCCGCGGGCATCCAGGCCGGCAATCAGGTCCACTTCCTCTTGCATGTAGCGATGGACATAGATGTCGATCAGCATGCGGAAGGTTTTGGGGTTTTGCAGCAGTGGGGTGATGTCGCGGAACATCACGCCCTGGCTGGGCCAGTTGGGTACGGTGCGGATCCAGCCCTTGAGGTAGCTGGCATAGTCGAGATTGCTGAGATTTTCCATGGCGCTATTGTACTTTCAAATGAAGCGATCGTGTCTGGCGGCGCTGAAAGTAAAAAGGCCCGCCGCAATAAGCGGCAGGCCCCGTGTGTCTGATGTCGATCAGGCGAAGAAGGCCAGCTTGAAGATCCACAGCGCGGCAATCACCACCACGGCCGGTTTCAGGTCGGCAAAACGGCCAGCCAGAATCTTGATCACAGCATAGCTGATGAAGCCGAAAGCGATACCGTCGGCAATCGAGAAGGTAAACGGCATGGCCAGCGCGGTCATTACCGCCGGGGCGGATTCGGTCAGGTCGTTCCAGTCGATTTCCGCCAGGCCGCGAGCCATCAGCACGGCCACATAGCACAGTGCCGGAGCGGTGGCGTAGGCCGGAACGGTCTTGGCCAGCGGCGAAATCCACAGGCAGGCCAGGAACAGGATGGCCACCACGGTGGCGGTCAGGCCGGTACGGCCACCCACGGCGGTGCCGGCGGCGGATTCGATATAGGCCGTGGTGGACGAGGTGCCCATGATGGCACCGGCGGTAATGGCCACCGAATCGGCCAGCAGGGCGCGCTTCAGGCGCGGCAGCTTGCCATCCTTGTCCAGCAGGCCGGCACGGTGCGACACACCCACCAGGGTGCCGGTGGTGTCAAACAAGTCGACAAAGAAGAACACGAAGATCACCCCCACCAGGCCGGCGCTCATGGCACCATGCAGGTCCATCTTCATGAAGGTGGGCTCCATGCTCGGTACCGGAGCGAAGATACCTTCGAACTTGGACAGGCCCAGCGCGATGGACAGCGCAGTCACCACCAGGATGCCGATGATGATGGAGCCCGGCACCTTGCGGTATTCCAGCGCCACGATCAGGAAGAAGCCCAGAATGGCCAGCAGGGTGGTCGGGTTGTGGATATTGCCCAGCGTCAGGTAGGTAGCCGGATGGGCGGCGATCACACCGGCATCTTTCAGCGCGATAATGGCCAGGAACATGCCGACGCCGGCAGAAATGGCAAACTTGAGCGAACGCGGAATGGCATTGACAATGGCCTCACGCACCTTGAACAGGCTGACGGCCAGAAAGACGATGCCGGAAATGAATACCGCACCCAGTGCCGCCTGCCAGGGGATCCCCATGCCCTTGACCACGCTGAAGGTGAAGTAGGCGTTCAGGCCCATGCCCGGCGCCAGAGCCATCGGATAATTGGCCACCAGGCCCATGATGGCGGTACCCAGCGCAGCGGCCAGGCAGGTTGCGACAAATACTGCGTTCAGGTCCATGCCGGTGGCGGACAGAATCAGCGGATTGACCAGAATGATGTAAGCCATGGTCAGAAAGGTGGTGAAGCCGGCGATCACTTCGGTCTTGACCGAAGTGCCGTGTTCCCTCAGCTTGAAAAAGCTTTCCAGTAGTTGCATGACAGAGATGCTCCGAGCCTTGTTATGGTTTGGTGAAGACGCGGGATTTTACTTCGGTGTGAAGACAAACACCTAAATCTTGACATGAAGATACTTTTGCTCTTAACCGGAAATGCACTCTGTGGTATTCTGAAAAATTACCCTTTCTTTGGCAGGAAGCTCAATTGATGAGCAAAGCAGTCGGGAACATCTATATCGTGGTGGCACCTTCCGGTGCAGGCAAAACCTCGCTGGTGGCGGCTTTGCTGCAGGCAGAGCCCACTGTCGAACTGTCCGTTTCCTACACCACGCGCCCTGCGCGCGCCGGTGAAGTGGATGGCCAGCACTATCACTTTGTCGGGCATGCCGAATTCCAGGCCATGATCGAGGGTCAGGATTTTCTGGAGTATGCCGAGGTATACGGCAATTTTTACGGCACCAGTGTGCGCTGGCTGCAAAGCCGGCTGGAACAGGGCCGTGACATCCTGCTGGAAATCGACTGGCAGGGGGCAGAGCAGGTGCGCAAGGTATTCCCGGAGGCGGTCGGCATTTTCATTCTGCCGCCTTCCATCGAAGAACTGGAACGCCGCCTGCGCGGCCGCGGTACCGACAGCGAAGAAGTGATTCTGCGCCGTCTGGCTTCGGCCCGTTCGGAAATCGACAAGGTAGCCGAATACGACTACATCGTGGTCAATGACGATTTCGAACGTGCCAAGGGCGATCTGGTCAGCATTTTCCGCGCACGCCGCCTGCGTGCATCGGTGCAAACCCAGCGACTGGCGCCGGCACTGGCCCGCATGGGCGTGCAGCGCGACTAGCACGCATTGGTTGCTCCGGCAAAACTCGATATAGTTATCCACATCGCGCAATTTACGAAAGAAATCACATGGCACGTATTACCGTAGATGATTGCCTGGATCGCATCCAGAACCGTTTTGACCTGACTCTGGCTGCAGCCTATCGCGCCCGTCAGGTTGCCTCCGGCGCGACTTCCTTTGTGGATGCCGGCCGTCACAAGCCCACGGTCGTTGCGCTGCGCGAAATCGCCGCCGGCCATGTAGGCAAGGAAGTTCTCACCCGTAGCAAGAGCTGATCAGGGTGCAGGCGGAGCGACACATGGAGACCGGGCTTGATATCGCCATCGATTACAAGGCACTGATCGAACGCGAAGCGGCGGCATTTTTCGAGGCAGCCGCCCGTTATCTCAAACCGGAAGACGTACAGTTGCTGCGCCAGGCCTTCGATGTCAGCCGCGAGGCGCACGAAGGCCAGACCCGCAAGAGTGGCGAGCCCTACATCACCCATCCGCTGGCGGTCGCTACCATGCTGACCGACTGGCGGCTGGATGTGCAGGGGCTGGCTGCTGCCTTGCTGCATGATGTGCTGGAAGATACCGGCGTCACCAAGCCCACCCTGGCCGAGAAATTCGGCAAGGTGGTGGCGGATCTGGTGGATGGCCTGTCCAAGCTGGAAAGGCTGGAATACCAGACCAAGGAAACCGCCCAGGCGGAAAACTTCCGCAAGATGGTGCTGGCCATGGCGCGCGACATCCGCGTCATCATCGTCAAGCTGGCCGACCGCCTGCACAATATGCGGACGCTGGACTCCATGCGCGAGGACAAGCGCCAGCGCATCGCGCTGGAAACGCTGGAAATTTACGCACCGATTGCCAACCGCATCGGCCAGAACAAGGTGTACCGCGAGCTGCAGGACCTGGCCTTCAAGCACCTGCATCCGCACCGCTACAGCGTACTGTCCAAGGCGGTGCGCGCCGCCCGTGGCAATCGCCGCGAGGTGGTCAACAAGATTCTGAAAACCGTCAGCCAGCGGCTGGTGGAAAGCAATATCGAAGCCACCATCAAGGGGCGCGAGAAAAACCTCTACAGCATCTACAAGAAAATGCAGGAAAAGCACCTGTCGTTTTCCGAGGTGCTGGATATCTACGGCTTCCGTGTGGTGGTCAACGACATTCCCAGCTGTTATCTGGCGCTGGGGGCCCTGCACAGCCTGTACAAGCCCATTCCGGGCAAATTCAAGGATTACATCGCCATCCCCAAGGGCAATGGCTATCAAAGCCTGCATACCACCCTGTTCGGCCCTTATGGCACGCCGGTGGAAATGCAGATCCGTACCCGCGAAATGAATGGCGTGGCCGAAGCCGGTGTGGCTTCGCACTGGATGTACAAGAGTGGCGACGCCGGCATCAATACCGCCCAGCAGCGCACGCACCAGTGGCTGCAAAGCCTGCTGGACATGCAGGAGGAGAGTGACGACGCCGTTGAATTCCTCGAGCACATCAAGATCGACCTGTTCCCCGACGAAGTGTACGTGTTCACCCCCAAGGGCAAGATCATGGTGCTGCCGCAGGGCTCCACCCCGGTCGACTTTGCCTATGCCGTGCATACCGATGTCGGCCATCGCTGTATTGCCGCACGGGTCAATCATGTGCTGATGCCCTTGCGTACCGTGCTGCGCAATGGCGATACCGTTGAAGTCATTACCTCCACCCAGGCCAAGCCCAATCCGTCCTGGCTGACCTTTGTGCAGAGTGGGCGTGCGCGCTCCGGCATTCGTAACTATCTGAAGAGCCTGCAGCGCGAAGAAGCATCCACGCTGGGCGAAAAGCTGCTCAAGCAGGCGATTGGTGCGCTGGCGGTGTCGCCGCTGCTGCTGGACGACGCGCTCAAGGCCGAATACATGGCCGTGCATGGCGACAAGCTGCAGGGCTTCCAGGAAGTGCTGGCGGAAATCGGTGCCGGCAAGCTGCTGCCGATTGCCGTGGCGCGGCGTCTGGTCGAGCTGGCCGGCGAGCGCCTGGGCGAGGACGTCAAGGTGGGCCCGGTCACCATCCGTGGCAACGAAGGCGGCACGGTGCAGCTGTCCAGCTGTTGCAATCCCTTGCCGGGAGATGAAATCCTTGGCGTCATCACCAAGGGCCAGGGTCTGGTGATTCACCGGATAAGCTGTCCGAATGTGCAGCGTGTCGATCACGACAAGCTGCTTAACGTCAACTGGGAAACCCAGCGCGACCGCATGTTCGGCGTCAGCGTCAGCGTGCTGGCGCGCAATGAGCGCGGTGCGCTGGCCGATATCGCCGCCGCCATCTCGCAGGCCTCGGCCAATATCGAAAGCGTCGATACCCAGGATACCCATGTGGGCGACGGCTTCATTCACATCCATTTCCGCCTGCAGGTGGAAAGCGTCGAGCATCTGTCGCGGGTGCTGAACGAGGTCCAGAATCTGGTGGTGGTGCAGCGAGCGGAGAGGAGATAAGCCATGCAGTTGCGCATCAATGGCGAAGTGAAGGAATTTGCCGCGCTGGCTACCGTGGCGGAGCTGGTGCAGGCGCTGGAACTGGTCGGCAAGCGGGTTGCCGTCGAGCTCAATGGCGAGATCGTACCTCGCAGCCAACACGGCCTGGCCGCGCTGGCTGACGGGGATGAACTGGAAATCGTCGTTGCCGTTGGCGGCGGCTGATAACACCGTAGCAAGGAGTAGACAGTGCAGGATCAACTGGTCATCGCAGGCAAGGCATATAATTCCCGTTTGCTGGTCGGAACCGGCAAATATCGCGATTTCGAACAAACCGCCCAGGCGCTGGATGCCTCTGGTTGCGACATCGTCACCGTGGCGATTCGGCGCGTGAATCTGGGTCAAAACGCCGGCGAGCCCAATCTGCTCGATTTTTTGCCGCAGAACCGTTACACTCTGCTCCCCAATACGGCGGGCTGTTATTCCGCCGAGGATGCCATCCGTACCTTGCGCCTGGCGCGCGAGCTGCTGGATGACCACCGTCTGGTCAAGCTGGAGGTGCTGGGCGACTCCGGCAACCTGTTCCCCAATGTCAAGGAAACCCTGAAAGCCGCCGAAGTGCTGGTCGCCGAGGGCTTTGACGTCATGGTGTACACCTCGGATGACCCGATCATCGCCCGCGAGCTGGAACAGATCGGCTGCTGCGCCATCATGCCGCTGGCCAGTCTGATCGGCTCTGGCATGGGCATTCTCAATCCGTGGAATCTGAAACTGATCATCGAGCAATCCAGTGTTCCGGTGCTGGTGGATGCCGGGGTGGGTACCGCCTCCGATGCGGCCATCGCCATGGAACTGGGTTGTGATGGCGTGCTGATGAATACCGCGATTGCCGCTGCCGGCAATCCCGTATTGATGGCACATGCCATGAAACTGGCTGTCGAAGCAGGCCGCGCCGCCTATTGTGCGGAGCGCATGCCGAAACGTTTTTATAGCGCTGTACCAAGTTCTCCTAGTGAGGGGGTGATTTCTTCTCGCAAGCCGTGATGCACAAAAGCGCCACAAAAAGCTTGCCGGGAATGCTTCAGACTTTTCCAAACCGCGTATTGTTGTTAAAATGCTGTTTTTTATAGGTAGCGGTACGTCCATACCTACGGATCTAAGGATACTTGAGTCAATGCCGAATATTCGCGTTAAAGAAAACGAGCCGTTCGAAGTCGCCATGCGTCGCTTCAAGCGCGCTGTAGAAAAAACCGGTCTGCTGACCGAACTGCGCGCCCGTGAGTTCTACGAAAAGCCGACCACCGAACGCAAGCGCAAGCACGCTGCTGCCGTAAAGCGCCACTACAAGCGCATTCGCAGCCAGATGCTGCCGCCGAAACTCTTCTAAGAGTTGCTCCGGCAATAAAGCGGGACCGCAGGCATGGCCTGCGGTTTTGCCATTTGTACTCCAGAATTCTACTGCCATGTCTCGACATGGCCCTTGCGTGAGCACGACATGAGCCTCAAAGTTCGCATCAGCGATGACATGAAGTCCGCCATGAAGGCAAAGGACACCGAGCGTCTGGCCGCCATCCGCCTGTTGATGGCCGCCATCAAGCAAAAGGAAGTGGACGAGCGTATCGAGCTGGATGATGCAGCCATCGTGGTGGTGATCGACAAGATGCTCAAGCAGCGTCGTGACTCCATCTCCCAGTACGAAGCCGCCCAGCGCCAGGATCTGGCCGACAAGGAAAAGGCCGAAATGACCGTGCTGATGGCCTATATGCCGCAGCAGCTGTCCGAGGCGGAAATCGACGAGCTGGTCGCCAAGGCCGTGGTCGATAGCGGTGCTGCCTCCATGCAGGACATGGGCAAGGTCATGGGCCTGCTGCGCCCGCAACTGGCTGGCCGTGCCGATATGGCGCTGGTGTCAGCCCGCATCAAGGCCAGGCTGACCGCCTGAGCTGTGGCCGGGCGCGGTCAGGCCCGGTATTTTGTTCCCTCGTGTTAAGGCAGGTATTCGCCGTTGATTCCACAGGACTTTGTTGATCAGTTGCTGTCCCGTGTCGATCTGGTCGACGTGGTGGATCGCTATGTCCCGCTGAAGAAGGCCGGCCAGAATTATCTGGCCTGCTGTCCTTTCCACAAGGAAAAATCCCCTTCCTTCACTGTCAGTCCCAGCAAGCAGTTCTATCACTGCTTTGGTTGTGGCGCGCATGGCTCGGCCATCGGTTTCGTCATGGAATACCAGGGGCTGGGTTTTGTCGACGCGGTGAAGATGCTGGCGGAAAGCATCGGCATGCAAGTGCCGGAAGTGCGCAGCAGCAATCCGGAAGCCAGCCGGGCAGCGCGCGAGCGTCAGTTGTCGCTGGAAGAAGTGATGCAGCTGGCAGCAGGCTATTTCAAGCAGCAACTCAAATCCGCGCCGCTTGCCATCAGCTATCTGAAAGGCCGCGGCGTCAGTGGTGAAATTGCCGGCCGCTTCGGTCTGGGGTATGCACCGGGCGAATGGCAGAACCTGCAGGCTGTGTTCCCGCAGTACCAGGACGACAAGCTGGTGGATGCCGGCCTGGTGATCCTGAATGAAGAAAGCGGCAAGCGTTACGACCGCTTCCGTGAGCGGGTGATGTTTCCCATCCGCAACCAGCGCGGCGCCATCATCGGTTTTGGTGGCCGGGTGCTGGGCAAGGGGGAACCCAAGTATCTGAACTCGCCGGAAACGGTGCTGTTCGAAAAAGGCCGCGAACTGTACGGCCTGTATGAAGCCCGCCAGGCCATCCGCGAAAAGAACCGCGTACTGGTGGTGGAAGGTTATATGGACGTGGTGGCGCTGGCGCAATATGGCATCGGCTATGCGGTGGCCACGCTGGGCACCGCCACCACTGGTGAGCATGTGCGCAAGCTGATGCGCCATGCCGACCAGGTGTATTTCTGTTTTGATGGCGACAAGGCCGGGCAGAAAGCCGCCTGGCGTGCACTGGAAAACAGCCTGCCGCAATTGCAGGATGGCAAGGCGCTGAATTTCCTGTTTTTGCCGCAGGAACACGACCCGGACAGCTATATCCGGGAATTCGGCAGCGAAGCATTTGAACAGCAGCTGGCAGAGCACAGCCTGCCGCTGTCGGTTTACTTTACCCGCGAGCTGACTGGCCGCGTGGACATGAATACGCCGGAAGGGCGGGCCGACCTGATCAAGCAGGCCAGCCCGCTACTGGCACAGATTGCCGCACCGGCGCTGGGCTTCATGATCAGAAAAAGGCTGGCGGAACTCGCCGGCA
Source organism: Aquitalea sp. ASV15 (assembly GCF_016429115.1). NCBI lineage: Bacteria > Pseudomonadati > Pseudomonadota > Betaproteobacteria > Neisseriales > Chromobacteriaceae > Aquitalea > Aquitalea sp. ASV15. The sequence continues at coordinate 11,903 of NZ_JAELTZ010000027.1, forward strand.
TGGATGTCGACGATTTCGACATGCTGACCACGGGCAAGAAGGCGCCGGAGCGCAAGGGCAAGCGCGAATACCGCTTGCCGGAAGAATCATATCGCCAGATCAACACGCCCATCGTCCACAAGCAGATCAAGTGGCTGCTGATGAATCCGGCGTGGGCCGGTGATGTGACATTGCCGGACAGCCTGCCGCTGTCCGACGAACTGGCCTGCTTTGCGATGTTGGCCGAAAGTGTGCAGGGACACGAACAGCCGCCCAATACGGCGCAATTGATAGAGGGGCTGCGCGGCACCCCCTACGAAGGGCTGATCGACAGTGTGCTGCACCAGGCCATGCAGGATCCGGACGAGTTTGCCGACCCCGGCGAGGATGATCGCATCCAGTTTCAGCACGGCAACGCCAAGCTGTTGAAAATGCTGCGTGAAGCCCAGGTGGAAAGGCTAAAACTGAAAGACCGCAACGAAGGTCTAACGCCGGAAGAGAAAGCATTATTCAGGGAACTGCTCCGAGACCTGCTCGGCTCATCCCCGTGAGCCAGGGCAGAAGTGACGTAGTTGTGTTATAATCAACTGTTTTTTTCGGCTTATTTTAAGCAGGAAGCAAAATGGCGGCCTCTCCCGAAAATCAAAAAGACGTGCAGGACAACGAAGAACAGGTAATGAGCCTGGAAGAGCAGCGTAAACGCCTGCGCCAGCTGATTGCCCTGGGCAAGGAACGTGGCTATCTCACCTATGCTGAGATCAACGACCACCTTCCGGAAGATGTCTCCGATGCCGAACAGATCGAAAACATCGTCACGATGATTTCCGGCCTGGGCATCCAGGTTTACGACGAAGCCCCGGACGCAGAAACCCTGCTGATGTCCGATGCCACCCCGGCCGTGGCGGATGAAGACGCGGTGGAAGAAGCCGAGGCAGCCTTGTCCTCGGTCGACTCCGAGTTCGGCCGCACCACCGACCCGGTGCGCATGTACATGCGCGAAATGGGCTCGGTCGAGCTGTTGACCCGCGAAGGCGAAATCGAAATCGCCAAGCGCATCGAAGACGGCCTCAAGCACATGATCCTGGCCATCTCGGCTTGTCCGGGAACCGTGGCCGAGGTGCTGGAACTGGTCGAGCGCATCAGCAAGGAAGAAATCCGCGTTGACGAAGTAGTGGATGGTTTCATCGATCCGAACGCCGATACGGCTGAAGCGGCCCTGCCGTTTGCCGAACCGGAAATCGAGGAAGACGCCCTGCTCGAAGACGAGGAAGCCGACGCTGAAGACGACGAAGCCAGTGCCGAAGCCGCCAACCTGGCCAATCTGGAAGAACTGAAGCAGCAAACGCTGGAGCACTTTGCCGGCGTTCGCATGATGTTCGACAAGATGGTCAAGGTGCTGGAAAAGGAAGGCTCCAAGTCCAAGGCTTATCTGGAGCTGCAAGACGCCATCACCACCGAATTCATGATGGTGCGCTTCTCCACCCGCCAGATCGAATCGCTGTGCGAATCGCTGCGTCGTCGTGTCAATGAAATCCGTACCTTCGAGCGTGATATCCAGGATATCTGCGTGACGCGCGTACGCATGGACCGCACCCACTTCATCAAGGTCTTCCCCGGCAACGAAATCAATACCGCCTGGGTGGAAACCGAAATCGATTCCGGCAAGGCCTGGAGCGAGGCGCTGACCCGCTTCAAGTACGCCATCATCGAGAAGCAGACCAAGCTGTCCGAGCTGCAGGATCGCGCCATGCTGCCGATCAAGGAGCTCAAGGAAATCAACCGCCAGATGTCGGCGGGTGAGTCCAAGGCACGCCGCGCCAAGAAGGAAATGATCGAGGCCAACCTGCGTCTGGTGATTTCCATTGCCAAGAAGTACACCAACCGTGGCCTGCAGTTCCTCGATTTGATCCAGGAAGGCAATATCGGCTTGATGAAGGCGGTGGACAAGTTCGAATACCGTCGTGGTTACAAGTTCTCGACCTATGCCACCTGGTGGATTCGTCAGGCCATCACCCGCTCCATTGCGGACCAGGCCCGCACCATCCGTATCCCGGTGCACATGATCGAAACCATCAACAAGATGAACCGCATTTCGCGTCAGATCCTGCAGGAAACCGGCCGTGAGCCGGACCCGGCCGAACTGGCGGAAAAGATGGAAATGCCGGAAGAGAAGATTCGCAAGATCATGAAGATTTCCAAGGAGCCCATCTCCATGGAAACCCCGATCGGCGATGACGACGATTCCCATCTGGGTGACTTCATCGAGGACCAGAACAACCTGGCACCGTCTGATGCGGCGATGTACTCCAGCCTGAAGGACGCCACCAAGGAAGTGCTGGACACCCTGACCCCGCGTGAGGCCAAGGTGTTGCGCATGCGTTTTGGTATCGACATGAATACCGACCACACCCTGGAAGAAGTGGGCAAGCAGTTTGACGTGACGCGCGAGCGGATTCGTCAGATCGAAGCCAAGGCCCTGCGCAAGCTGCGTCACCCGACCCGTTCGGAACGTCTGCGCAGCTTCCTGGATAATGAGCCGGGCGGTCAGTAAGCTGGCCTTGTAGGCAGGAAAACATCCCCAAGCCGCTTGCATCCGGGCTTGGGGATTTTTATTTGTCTCTGCTATAATGCCCCCCTTCGGGCCTCTAGCTCATGCTTGGTTAGAGCAGCGGACTTAACAAGTGATCTCCTAAGACTCGACAGAGGACGGAGCGCGCTAATTGGGTTGCCTTGGCGCAAGTTGACTCTGCTCCTTGGTAGAACTGCTCAAATTCGGGGAAACCTCTGTTGCCTTGGCAGCGTGGCAATCCCGAGCGAAGCTCTCGCAAGAGAGAACGTGTAGAGACTGTACGGGCAGGTCGTAAAGACAAGAGACAGTCCAGACCACAAACCCGAAAGGGGTGGCGAAAGCCATAGTTGGTAAGCATAATCCGTTGGTGCCGGGTTCGACTCCCGGGGGGCCCACCAAATATCAAAAGCCGCTGTGTATCCACACAGCGGCTTTTTCATATCTGCCGCGACAGGATGGCCATGCGCTGCTGCCGGCTTGTCCGGGGCTTAGCGTAACAAGCGCTGCTGCAATTGCTGTCTGCTGGCCGGGTCGATGTGCAGCACCGTGTGCAGATAGTTTTCCACTCCCGCGTAATGTTGTTCTACCGTTGCGTAAAAACGGTCCAGATAGCGGCTGTCCACCTGTAGGGCAATGGCGAAGGCCGCTTGCTGGGCTTTGTCAGCCCCCGCGGCGGCGGCCTGGGCAACAAGTCGTGCATTCTCCTGGCTGCGCATGTGGTTGGTTTTCAGGTAGTCGTGATAAATCAGGGTTCTGGAGACCTCCAGTACTTCCAGCATCAGCATGGCGGCGATGCCGGTGCGGTCTTTGCCGGCAGCGCAATGAAACAGCACGCTTTTATCCGCATCATTGGCCAGCACTTCCTGAAAAAACTGCCGGTAACCCGCTTGTGCAGCAGGGGAGAGCGCCAGTTCCTGATACAGCATCTGCATGTATTCTGTGGTTTTGCTCACGCTATCAAGCTGGCTGAAGGCCGCGATAGAGGCCTGCGCCTGCTGTTGTGCTTCGGCCAGCAGATCGATGTGGACATAGCGGGCTTGGGCAATGCTGACATCAGGCCGTTCCAGGGTTTCTGCCGCACTTCTGAAGTCGATGATCTTGCCGAGCTGGTATCGTCCTGCCAGTTGTCGTGCTTGTTCCGGGCTGAGGTGGGACAGCTCGGCAGAGCGCAATAGCCGCTTGTCGATCAGTTGTTTGCCATGCTTGTTTGGAATGCCGCCCAGATCGCGAAAATTGGTGAGGGTGAGCAAGCTAGGGTTCCTTGTATGGTTTCATCATGTGGTGAGGAGGTGTGCCGCGGCCGGAGCGTGGAGCTGCTCTGCTCTGCCGCCCTTGGTCGAATGCGCTGTCCCCTGTGTGGTATGTGCGGGACGACATGATTGTCGGTGATTCCCGTGCGCAACCCAACGGCTGGCGGTGAGCTGGCGCACTGGCCGCAAGTTCATGCTGCATTGCGGAAACTTTTTCCTTGCGCGCGGGTCTAGCTCGCTGGCATGCCGGCCGGCATGCCGCTTTCTCCTGTCTGTTTGGTCGGGTTTCCAAACGCTGTTCCACTGCCCTGTTCGGATTTCCGAATGCATGTCATTGTATTTTTTATTTTATTGTTTAAAAACAAATGCTTGCCATGCTGTTTCGTGAATTTTTCCTGGCATGATTACTGCTGATACGAGCGGACTCAACACCGGTCTTAAAGCCGGGTTACTCTGGAGAAACGCTCGTGAAAACCAACAAGATTACCCTGTGGGTCTTGATCGCCCTGGTATTGGGCATCGCAGTCGGCTACGGCTGTCACACCTCGATTACCGATCCCAAGCAACTGAAAGACGTTGCCGGTTACTTCTCCATCCTGACCGACGTGTTCATGCGTCTGATCAAGATGATCATCGCCCCGCTGGTGATGTCCACGCTGGTGCATGGCATTGGCAGCAGTGATTCCCGTTCGATTGGTCGTGTTGGCCTGAAAGCCATGGGCTGGTTTATGGGGGCCTCGCTGGTTTCCCTGTTCCTGGGCCTGATTTTCGCCAATACCCTGCAGCCGGGCCTGGGTTACACCCTGCCGATGGCTGATGCTTCGGCTCCGGTCGTGAAAGCCACGGCACTGAACCTGAAGGACTTCATCACCCATATGTTCCCCACCAGCTTCTTTGACGCCATGGCGAAAAACGAAGTGCTGCAAGTGGTGGTGTTCTCGGTGTTCTTCGGTGTGGCCATCGCTTCCTACAAGGGTCCGAAGCCTGACATCCTGATGAAGGGTCTGGAACAACTGGCCAACATCATGCTGCGCGTCACCAACATCGTGATGATGTTTGCGCCGGTGGGTGTGTTTGGTGCCGTTGCTGCCACCATTACCGCCGATGGCCTGGGCGTACTGTCGATGTATGCCAAGTTCATGGGCAGCTTCTACCTGGCACTGACCTGCCTGTGGCTGCTGATGATTGCTGCTGCTTATGGCTTTATCGGCAAGAAGATCTTTGGTCTGCTGAAAACCATCCGCATGCCGCTGATGCTGGGCTTTGCCACCGCCAGCAGTGAAGCTGCCTATCCGACCCTGCTGGAACAGCTGGAGCGTTTTGGCATCAAGGAGCGCATTTCCGGCTTTGTGCTGCCGCTGGGTTACTCGTTTAACCTGGACGGCTCCATCATGTACACCTCGTTTGCCGCCCTGTTTATCTCGCAGGTAGCCAACATCCACCTGAGCCTGGGCCAGCAGATCACCATGCTGCTGATCCTGCTGATCACCAGCAAGGGCATTGCCGGCGTGCCGCGTGCCTCGCTGGTGGTGGTGGCTGCGGTACTGCCGATGTTCAACCTGCCGGAAACCGGCATTCTGCTGATCCTGGGTATCGACCACTTCCTGGATATGGGCCGCACCGCGACCAATGTGCTGGGTAATGCGATTGCCACCACCGTGGTGGCTGCATCCGAAGGCGATATCGATGCTGGCGCAGCGCAGAGCAATCCGGCACTGGCAGAAGACCAGGCCTGAGCGCCCCAAGGCCCTGCCACCGTTTTACCTTATAAAAATCCAGTGACAGACCCGGCCTGCCCAAGCCGCCGATACAGGCGGACAGGCAGGACGCGGGGCTGATCGCTGCAGTGAGTTGCTCCCCGGCAACGACATCCCCACTAGTCTTTCTACAAAGAGAAGAGACATGAAAAAAACCTTCAAACTGCTGTTGTCCAGCGCGGCCGTGATGGCTGCCCTGTGTGGTCAATCCGCCCAAGCTGCCGACGCAGCCAAGCCGCATGTGGTGATTCTGGCGACCGGTGGCACCATTGCCGGTACTGGCGCTACCAGCACCACCACCATCGGTTACACCGCAGCCAAGCTGGGCGTGGACAAGATGATTGCCGCCGTGCCCGAGCTGTCCAAGGTGGCCGAGGTACGTGGCGAGCAGGTGGCCCAGATCGCCAGTGAAAGCATGACCAACGAAGTGTGGCTGAAGCTGGCGAAGCGCGTGAACGAGCTGCTGGCGCAGAAGGATGTCGACGGCGTGGTGATTACCCACGGTACCGATACCATCGAAGAAACCGCTTACTTCCTGGACCTGGTGGTCAAGAGCAAGAAGCCGGTGGTGGTGGTGGGCTCCATGCGCCCGTCTACCGCCATCAGTGCTGACGGCCCGATCAACCTGTACAACGCCGTGATCCTGGCCGGTAGCAAGGAAGCCGTTGGCAAGGGTGTGCTGGTATCGCTGAACGATCAGATCAACGCTGCCCGCGAAGTGACCAAGACCAATACCTCCACCACCGACACCTTCAAGACGCCGGAACTGGGTTACCTGGGTTACATGCAGGACAACAAGCCGCACTTCTACCGCATGTCCACCCGCAAGAACACTGCGGATACCGAGTTTGACGTGAGCAAGCTGAACAGCCTGCCGCGCGTCGACATCGTGTACGGCTACGCCAATATGGACCGTGTGGCCATGGATGCCGACATCGCTGCCGGTGCCCAGGGTATCGTGCAGGCTGGTGTGGGTGATGGCAGCATTGCCGCGCAGATGATGCCGGCCTTCCGCGACGCCCGTAAAAAGGGTGTGATCGTGGTACGCAGCTCGCGCGTGGGTAACGGCATCGTGGCCCGTAACGGTGAGGCCAATGACGATCAGGAAGATCTGGTGGTCAGCGACACGCTGAATGCGCAAAAAGCCCGCATCCTGCTGATGCTGGGTCTGACCAAGACCCACGACACCAAAGAACTGCAACGCATGTTCTACACCTATTGAGCCGCAGGGCCGGGCACTGTGCCGGCCTGTCTGCCTGTTGTGATGCCGGTGTCGACCCGGCGTGATCCCCCTGCAACGGCAGCATGGCGCAGTGTCTGCTCATGCAGCCTTTGGCAAGCGGCCCCGGTGGCCGCTTTTTTTGTGCCCGCAGCCTGCTGCCGACCGGGACGGCAGGCTGCTCATCAGCCCGGTCATCAGCCGGGCCATCAACCCGATTGATTCAGGCCGTACTTTTTCAATTTGTCGAACAAGGTGGTCTTGGCCACTTTCAGGGCTTCGCTGGTGCGGCTCAGGCTGTAGCCGTGGCGGCGGAACTCTTCGGCAATCAGTGCGCGCTCGAAGGCTTCCACGGTTTCCGCCAGCGGCAGGCTCTGGCTCAGCTCGCCGGATTCGGACAGCGGGCTGCGGATGCCCAGTACATAGCGCTCGGCTACATTGCGCAGCTCACGCACATTGCCCGGCCAGTCGTAGGCCAGCAGCTCGGCTTGTTCGTGCGCTTCCAGTTGCGGGGTGGGGCGGTCGAAGCGGCTGGCAGCCTGCAGCAGAAAGTATTCGAACAGCAGCGGAATGTCCTCGCGCCGCTCGCGCAGCGGTGGCAATTGCAGGGTGACCACGTTCAGGCGGTAGTAGAGGTCGCTGCGGAAGCTGCCGTTATTGCCCATGGCTTTCAGGTCGGCCTTGGTGGCTGATACCACGCGGCAGTCCACCGGAATGGGGGTATTGGAGCCCAGCCGCTCCAGCGTGCGTTCCTGCAGCACGCGCAGCATCTTGATCTGCAGCGGTAGCGGCATGCTTTCGATTTCATCGAGGAACAGGGTGCCGCCATTGGCGTATTCGATGCGGCCGATGCGGCGCTTGGCCGCGCCGGTGAAAGCATGGGCTTCGTGGCCGAAGATCTCGCTCTCGAACAGGTTTTCCGCCAGCCCGCCGCAGTTGACCGCGACGAAATTGTTTTTCTGGCGGCGGCTGATTTCATGCAGGCAGCGCGCCACCAGCTCCTTGCCGGTGCCGGTTTCGCCCAGGATCAGCACATTGGCCGAGGTATCGGCCAGATCGGCGATCATGCGCCGCACTTTTTCCATGGCTGGCGAACGGCCGATCAGCCGTGCCTCCAGGCTTTGCTTGTCATGCAATTGCCGGCGCAGGCTTTCCACCTCCAGGCTGAGGCGGCGCTGTTCCATGGCGCGGCATACCACTTCATGCAGCCGCTCCGAGGAAAACGGTTTTTCGATAAAGTCGTAGGCCCCATCCTTCATCGCCTGGACTGCCAGGCTGACATCGCCATGGCCGGTGATCAGGATGACCGGCAGGCCGCTGTCGCGGGCCTTGAGCTGGCGCAGCAGCGCCATGCCGTCCTGGCCTTGCAGATGGATGTCACTCACCACCACGCCGGGGAAGCCGGGCAGCAGCAGCGCCAGTGCCTGCTCGGCGCTGGCCACGCCGCGCGCTTCCAGTCCTTCCAGCGCCAGTGCCTGTTCGCAGCCCAGCCGGACATCCGGATCATCTTCGACAATCAACACTTTCATGCCATCAAACATGGCGGTTTTCCTTTGTGGCAAGCGGCAGGGTGATGGTGAATACCGCACCACCCTGCGGGTGGTTGTCGGCGCTCAGGCTGCCGCCGGCTTCGGCAATGATGCCGGCGCTGAGTGTCAGCCCCAGCCCCAGGCCGATGCCGGCGGGCTTGGTGGTGACAAAGGGCTCGAACAGCTGGGCGCGTACGGATTCCTGCAAACCGGGGCCGTTATCGCGAATCTGCAATTGTAGGTGTTCTGTGGTGCGATGGCCGCTGATTTCGATGATGGGCTGGGGCTGGCCTTGCAGCTCGTCCAGGGCGTTGGCCAGCAGGTTGACCAGTACCTGTTCGAAGCGGTTGGGGTCGCAGCGTGCCTGCCACGGCTCCGGCGCATTGGGGCGGAGAATGCGTACCTGGCTGCCCTCCAGCCGGTTGCGCAGCAGCAGCACCGCGCTGTCGATGGCCAGGCTGATGTCCACCGTGCCCAGGCTGCTGGTGGACTTGCGCGCATAGCCTTTGAGCGCGCTGGTGATTTCGCCCATTTTATCCACCAGCTGGCAGATGGTTTGCAGATTGGTGCGGGCGGTGTCGGTTTGCTGGCGTTCGATAAACTTGATGGCATTGCCGGACAGGGTGCGCAGGGCGGCCAGCGGCTGGTTCAGTTCGTGCGCGATGCCGGTGGCCAGCTGGCCCAGCACCGCCAGTTTGCCGGCCTGCACCAGGTTGTCCTGGGTCTGGCGCAGATGCTGTTCGGCGCGGATGCGTTCGCTGACTTCTTCCTGCAATTGCTGGTTGGCACGCGACAGGTCGGCGGTGCGCTCTTCGACCTTGCGTTCCAGCTCGCGATAAGCCTGCTGCAGGGCTTCACGGGCGGCCAGCTTGTCACGCAGGCGGCGGCGCCGTTCGTTCAGCCACAGAATGCCGGTGAGGCTGAGCAGGGTGAGCAGGGCGGCCAGCGCCGCACGGTTATAGGCCAGCTGGTACACCGGCTCCAGGCTGGACAGCACGGTAAGCCGCCAGTTGGACAGCGGCAGTTGCAGCGACTGCCCCAGCATGTCGCGCGGGTAGGCCAGCCGGCTCAGCGTGCGCCGGCCGCTCTGGTCCAGCCGGTAGATGTGGCTGCCGTTGCCCAGGCTGCGGCGCTCTTCCAGCCCCAGTGGCGGCAGCGGTTTGCGGTTGTATTGGCGGTTGCGGTCGAAGGCATCCTGCAGGGCCTTGCTGAAGGGCTTGAGGGTGCTGAATTTCCAGCCCGGTTCGGTGGCCAGGATGACCACTTCATTCTGGTCGGACACCATCACCATGGTCTTGTTTTCGCGCCACAGCTTTTCCAGGTATTCCATGTTGATCTTGACCACGGCCACGCCGATGATGCGGCCGTGGCTGCTCAGCGGCTCGGACAGATAGTAGCCGGCTTCGCTGCGGGTGGTGCCCACGCCGAAAAAGCGGCCGGGCTGGCCGTTGATGGCATCGGTGAAATAGGCACGGAAGGCATCGTTTTCGCCCAGGTAGCTGTCCGGCTGCCGCCAGTTGCTGGTGGCGCGCACGATGCCGCTGCTGTCCATGATGTAAATGGCGCTGGCACCGGTGCGCTGGCTCAGCCGTTCCAGGTAGTCATTGGCCGCTTGCTGGCGCTGGCGGTCTTGCGGAGCGTGCAGCAGCCGCTCCACATAGGGCGACAGGCCGAGCAGGCTGGGCAGGCGGGCGTAGTGGCCGATCTCGCTGTTGAGGCTGTTGGCGTACAGCTCCAGCCGCTGGGTGTTGGCGGCCCGCAGCTCGTCCAGCGAACCGTCCACGCTGGCGCGAAAGGCGGCGACGGCGGCAATGTCCATCAGCACCAGCAATAGCGCTATGCGGAGTACGGTACGCAGTTTCAAGCGAAATCCAATCCTCGGAGTGGGCTGTGCCGGACGGTGCCGGCGGCCAGCAGAAAGGCGGCCGTTGGCCGCCTGCGGTGATCAGGGTCTGGCCGCAGCGCATGGCGGCAGCCGGCTATTGTAGCAAATGCCTTTGCCTTCGCGGTGATGCTTCCCTGCCTGGGACGCGCGACATCCGGTGCGGCGCGGCGCCGGGACGGCATCGGCAAGTGCTGCGGCAGGCCCGCTTGCGCCGGGTAAGCGGCGCTTACAGATAGCGTTCGAAGTGGCTGACCAGCCGCTTCAGGTCGTGGGCCGTGGTGTGCAGTTGCTGGGCGACCTCGCGGGTGGTGGCGATGCTGTGGCTGTTCTGCTCGGTGAGCGCACTCATGGTTTCCATGTTCTGTGCCACTTCGGTGGAGGCAGAGGACTGCTGCTGCAGCATTTCCGCTACGTTGGCCGCCGATTGCGCCACGCCCTGGTTGGCCTCGCGGATGGCCGCCAGGCTGGTACTGGCGGTGCCGATGGCGTTTTCCACGCCCTGCACCCGCTCCAGCGCGCCATGCACATTCTGCAATACCTGGTGCGTGCGCTGGTGTAGCACATTGATGGATTGTTCGATTTCCAGGGTATTGCCGGCGGTGCGCTCGGCCAGTTTGCGCACTTCGTCGGCCACCACGGCGAAGCCACGTCCCTGCTCGCCGGCGCGGGCGGCTTCGATGGCGGCATTCAGCGCCAATAGATTGGTCTGGTTGGCGATTTCCTTGATGACCGAGGTGACCGAGCCGATTTCCTCGGCTGATTTTTCCAGCACCAGAATGGCATCGCGCGTAATCTGGAATTCTCCCATCACCTGACGGGTCACTGCGCGGGTCTGCTGCATCCTGTCCTCGCCCTGATCGGCCAGCTGGTTGGCGGTGCCGGCATGCTCGGCACCGCTGCGGGTGGTGATGGAGATTTCATTGACCGATACCGATAGCTGCTCCAGCGCCGCCGCCACCCGCGTGATGCCGGCCAGAGTATGCTCGCCGCGCTGCTGCAGTTGACTGGCCTCGGCATGGGTGGCGGTGGCGGCCTGGCTGATGTCGTGTGCACCGGCCACCACGTCGGCCAGTACGGCACGGGTATTGATGCGCATGGTTTCCAGCATTTCCAGCATCTGCCGCATGTCCTGGCAACCGGATTGGGGAATGGCTTGCTTGAAATTGCCCTCGGCCAATCTGGCCAGCCCCTGCCTGGCCTGTTGCAGTGGCGTGGCCAGGCGCTGGTGAATCAGCAGCGCTGCGCCAAGCAGCCAGATGATGCTGGCGCTGTTCAGGATGTGGTGCAGCATGCTTTGCGGCAGGATGTATTCCAGCAGCAAGGCGAGGACGGGTGGCAGCATGGCCAGCAGCAACAGGGCCTGCATGCTGAGTGCCTGCTGCTGGCGTGTGGTCGGAAAGCTGGCACGCCGGGCACGCACCTCGGCATAGAGCTGTTCGGCCTGCCGGCACTGCTCCGGGTCCGGGGCGCTGCGTACCGACATATAGCCGGTGACCTGCCCGTTTTCGCGCAAGGGGGTGACATAGGCATCCACCCAGTAAAAGTCGCCCTGCTTGCTGCGGTTCTTGACCAGTCCGCGCCAGGGATGGCCGGCTTCCACGGTATGCCACAGATCGGCAAAGGCTTCGGCGGGCATGTCCGGGTGGCGTACCACGCTGTGTGGCTGGCCGATCAGCTCTGCTTCGGTAAAACCGCTGATCTCGATAAAGGCACGGTTGGCATAGGTGATCACCCCCTTGAGGTCGGTCTTGGTGACGATGGGGCGCTGCGGATGCAGGAATAACTCGTGGTGGGTGACTGGCTGGTTGTTGCGCATGACGGGCTCCCTGAGCAAGGTTTCCGTCCGGCGTGTCGTGCGGCGACGATGGGCAAGGGCAGGGCCGCAAACCGATACCGTACGGTATTGTTGCTCTAGCGGTATAGGCGAAAAATCCGCATGCCATATTTTTCTTTTGTCGCGGTTTGATCTCTGACAAAGCGCTGTGGCGCATGGGCGCTGCCACGCCGCAGCGGCCTGTTGTCAGCCGCTCTGCTGACTGGCCTCTTGCAGTACCTGCTGCAGCAATAGCGCAAAGCTGTCGACCAGGGCGGAGGCCGGCCGGTGCAAGGGTCGCACCAGATGCACGCGAAAAGGCAGGGAAACCGCCAGCTGTCTGACCACCACGCCTTGGGAGGCAAACTCCAGCGCGGTGAGCGGATTGACCACGGCGATGCCGATGCCCTGGCGCACCATGCTGCACACCGAGGCAGCGCTGTGGGTTTCCAGCACCAGTTGCCGCTGCACTTGCTGTTCGGCAAACAGGCTGTCCAGCTGCTGGCGATAGATGTCGCTGACCGACAGGCTGATAAAGGGCTGGCCGGCGAAGTCGGCCAATTCCAGTACCGGCTTGTTGCACAGGGCGTGGCCGCTGGGCAGTACTGCCACTTCATCGGCGCAGAACACCTGTTGCTGACTGGTGCCGGCAGGCTGGCGCTGGCTTTCGGTCAAGCCCAGATCATGGCGCTGCGCGGCCAGCCACTCTTCCAGCAGCGGCGACTCCTGCGGCGTGATATTCAGCCTGACCTTGGGATAACGGGCCAGAAAGCGCTGGCAGACGGTGGGCAGCACCGCCTGCGAGAACATCGGCAGACAGGCAATCGACAGCTGGCCATGGTCGAACTGGCGCAGGGCCTGGGCGGTACTGACGATGCGTTCCAGTCCCAGATAGGAGCGCTCGACTTCTTCGAACAGCTGCAAGGCCTGCAGGGTGGGGCGCAGCCGCCCCCTTACCCGTTCAAACAGGGTGAGTCCGCTCAGTTGTTCCAGCCTGGCCAGTTCGCGGCTGACTGTGGGCTGCGAGCTGTTGAGCAGGGTCGCCGCCTCGGTGACGCTGCCGGTGGTCATGATGGCGTGGAAGATTTCCACATGGCGCAGATTGAAGGACATGGCAGGACTCGCTTGGCTCGGGCAGGCCATATCATAAATGAAAGACATGGCGATAAATTGATATTTTATTTTAGTCGCAGGCTGCGGCAGTATCATGGCAATCATTGAATGGAATGCCATGAAAACTTTCGCTGCCTCCCAACTTGCCTCCCTGGCCCAACAATTCGGCGCCCCGCTGTGGGTATACGATGCCGCGGTGATTCGCGCCCGCATCGCCCAGCTCAAGCAGTTCGATGTCATCCGCTATGCGCAGAAGGCCAATTCCAATACCCATATCCTGCGCCTGATGCGTGCGCAGGGCGTGATGGTGGATGCGGTGTCGCTGGGCGAGATCGAACGTGCGCGCCAGGCCGGTTACGACTTGTCGTCGGCCGAGCCGTCCGAGGTGGTATTTACCGCCGATGTGCTGGACCGCGCCACGCTGGAGCAGGTGGTGGCCGAGCGCATCGTGGTCAACGCCGGCAGCATCGACATGCTGCGCCAGCTGGGCGAACGCTCGCCGGGTCATCGGGTGTGGCTGCGCATCAATCCCGGTTTTGGCCATGGTCACAGCCACAAGACCAATACCGGTGGTGAAAACAGCAAGCACGGCATCTGGCATGCCGATCTGCCACAGGCGCTGGCGGTGATCGCCGAGTGCGGCCTCAAGCTGGTGGGCATCCACATGCATATCGGTTCGGGTGTCGATTATGGCCATCTGCAGCAGGTATGCGGTGCCATGGTGGAGCTGGTGCGCAGCCTGGGGCAGGATATCGAGGCCATTTCGGCCGGCGGTGGCCTGTCCATTCCCTATCGCGACGGTGATGGCCGCATCGATACCGAACATTATTTCCAGCTGTGGGATAGCGCGCGCAAGCAAGTGGAACAACTGCTGGGCCACGCGGTGCGGCTGGAGATCGAACCGGGCCGCTTCCTGGTGGCCGAAGCCGGTGCGCTGGTGGCCGAGGTGCGTGCGGTCAAGGACATGGGCAGCCGTCATTTCGTGCTGGTGGATGCCGGGTTCAATGACCTGATGCGTCCTTCGCTGTATGGCAGCTACCACGAAATTTCCGTGCTGGAGCGCAGTGGTCAGGAGAAAACCGGCCAGGTGGCCACGGTAGTGGCCGGCCCCCTGTGCGAGTCGGGTGATGTGTTCACCCAGCAGGAAGGCGGCGTGGTGGAAAGCCGCGACCTGCCGCCGGCGGCAGTGGGTGACTGGCTGGTGTTCCACGATGCCGGTGCTTATGGCGCCACCATGTCGTCCAACTACAATAGCCGTCCGCTGCTGGCCGAGGTATTGCTGGATGAGGCTGGCCCGCGGCTGATCCGTCGCCGGCAGACCATGGCGGAATTGCTGGCGCTGGAAGCGGTGTAAGCCGCGATATCCGGCCAGCACAGCCCGCCGTCACGGCGGGCTTTTTGCTGCGCAGCAGTGGAATGCTCAGAAGTCCTTGCGCATCATCAGCCAGGTGGCGTTGGCATCGGGCTGCTGCAGTTTCAGCGCGCGCTGGCCGCCAGCGTTTTGCCTGACCTGGCCATAGCCGGCTTGCAGCCAGCTGGTTTTGCTCAGGTAGTACTCGGCGCCGATGGCCCACTGGTTGGCGCCCCAGTTCAGGCTCTGGCCATCGACCTTCACCTGGCGGCGGTGCGAGTACAGCGCCATCGGCTTGAAGTTGCCCATGCGGTAAGCGGCGCTCAGCGCATACACCTGACTGGTGAGCTTGTTGTTGCCGGTTTTGGCGATGCTGGTTTCCAGGATGCCCGGTATCTCGAAGTCGTTGCTATTGTCCAGATTCTTGTGGGCATTGCCGTACAGCGTGATTTTTTGCAGGGTGGCGGCCAGTGACAGATTATTGGCGTTGTAGCCGAATTCCAGCCGGTGTATGCCGCTGTTGTTGCTGGCAATGCTGTTCAGCCTGGTCATGTAGGCGTAGGTGGCGAAGTAGGCGGCATCGGCGTAAGACAGGCGCAGGCCCCAGGTATCGCCGCTGCTCTTGCCATCCTCCTGCTTTTCGCCGGCACCGTATTGCAGGCTGCCCTGTACGCCGGACAGGCGCGGGCTGTCGTAGCGCAGGCTGTTCTTGGCGCGGCTGTCGCCATAGTTGTTGCTGCCGAAGATGTCGCGTGCTTCATACAGCGGGTAGGCGATGCCGCCTTTCACGTCGCGGCGCGGGCTGGCCATGATGTCGGTGGCCTGGGTATTGGTGAGGACATCATCGAGATACCCGGCACGTACTGTGCCCCAGCCGCCTTCCAGCCCGACAAAGCTCATGCGGTTGGCCAGCTGGCCGCTGCCGGTGCCATTGTTGGGCACGCCATCCAGCGCCATGCCGGTCTCCACCTGCCAGATCGCCTGCAGCCCGCTGCCCAGGTCTTCGCGGCCCTTGAAACCAATCCGGCTGCCATAGTCATCGATGCCGCTGCTGTGACGGTAATTGGTATCGGCACTTTTCATGCTGTTGATGCCAACGCGCAGCGAGCCGTAGACGGTGACATCGGCCTGGGCCAGTGCGGGCAGGGTGCAGGCCAGGACGGTGGCCAGAATGCGTGGGTTCATGAGTTTTCCTGATCATTGACGGGATAGCCCTTGCGCCGTGGCGGAGGGCTTGGGCGGGCAGAGTGTGCTAAGGCGGGCGCGGCAGCGTCAATGCATCAGTGTGTAGCGGGAAATTGGCAGTTATTTACGTAAATTTGCGTTTATTTTTGCGTATTTTCTTTTAATTGCAGGCAAGATGCGCGTACTGGGCGGGCTGACTGCTACGCAGGGTTGGGGTGTGGCTGTACTGAATGTCGGGATGGTTATACTTGTCCGACAGTTGACCAGGAGCAGGATGGGGAGGGTGTAGGCTGATTCAGCCGTTTGCCAGGGTGATTCCGGCCCTGTTTGGGAGGCGTCTGGGTGGGGCCACAAAGGAAAACGCCTCCGGCTGGCGGAGGCGTGGAGCGCGACCGGCCCGTTGCCGGGCCAGGCAGTTACATATTCATATTGTTGATGACGAACTTGACGCCCGGCACCTTTTCGGCGATGACGCCGGCCTTGAACATCTGCTGGTCATCGGTCATCTTGCCGTCGATGGTCACTTCCTGCTTTTTGCTGACAACGTGCAGGTTCAGCGCTTTCAGTTCCGGATCAGCATCCAGAGCGTTCTTGACATTGGTGGCCAGCTGTTCGTCGCTGGGAACCGCATCTTCGGCATGTGCCATGAGCGGGGCGAAGCCAATGTTCAGGGCCAGGGTTGCCAACAGGGCGGAACGAGCGAAAAGGTGCTTCATGGTTATCTCCTTGCTTCAAGCAGCGTGATGGCCTGGCCGACCATTGCGATGGATCGCCAGTGGACTGTGTTGTGGCGACATGTTATCCAGCTTTGTTTGCAGTTTTGTTGCGGCTCGATGAAATGATGCATCTGGCGAACTCGCCGGCCAGCTCCGGGTCAGACGCCAGTCCTCACCGTGCAGCGCTGCGCTGTGCACGGTAACATGGCAGCTGGCTGCCAGCAGTCCGCACCACCCTGATTCTCAATTACGCAAGTTCCCGTCCATGCTGAAACGATTGTTATTGCTGCTGCCACTGTTGTGGCTGGCCGCCTGTTCCACTACTTCCCCCCCCATGCCGCGTCCGGGCGATGGCGGTGTGCTGAGTCCGGCAGCCTTGCCGGCCTGGCAGCAGCAGAATATGGGCGACACCCTGTCGGCCCTGCAGCAAAGCTGCAAGGTGACGGCACGCAAGCCGGGCTGGCAGGCGGTCTGTGCCGATGCCGCACGCATTCCATCTGGCGATGACACCCGGGCGCGGCTGTTCTTTGAAAGCCACTTCAATGCCTGGGCGGTACGCGATAGCGCCGGCAGCGGCGGCTTGATTACCGGTTATTACGAACCCCTGCTCAATGGCAGCCGCAGCCGCAGCGAGCGCACGCCGTATCCGGTCTATGGCGTGCCGGCCGACCTGCTGGTGCTGGATTACCCGCCCGCCCTGCATGGCCGCAGCGTGCTGGTGGCTCGCAAGGCGGCTGGCAATCGCTTGCAGTTACTGCCGGGCAAGAATGAAGCCGCGCCGGGCGAGATTGAAATCCATCCGGCGGATTTCCCCGTCGACCCGCGCAGCAACAAGCTCAAGGGCCGGCTGGCAGGCAATCGTCTGCTGCCGTATTACACCCGGGCCGAGATCGCCCAGGGCAAGGGCGTGGCCAGCGCGCCGGTGCTGGCCTGGGTGGAAGACCCGGTGGAACTGTTCTTCCTGCAGGTGCAAGGCTCCGGCCGCATCCAGCTGGAGGACGGCAGTTTCCTGCATGTCGGCTATGCCGAGCAGAATGGCTATGCCTATCAGTCGATTGGCAAATGGCTGGTGGAAAAAGGGGAGCTGACCTTGTCTGCCGCCTCGATGCAGGGCATACAGGGCTGGATCAAGGCCCACCCCGGCCGGCAGCAGGAGCTGTTTGCGGTCAACCCCAGCTATGTCTTCTTCAAGACGCTGCCCGGTGGAGACAGTGGCCCGGCCGGTGCGCTGGGGGTGCCGCTGACTGGTGGTTACAGCATTGCGGTGGATCCGCATTACATTCCGCTGGGCACGCCGGTCTATCTGGCCACCACCTGGCCGCTCAGCCAGCAACCACTGACGCGGCTGGTGCATGCGCAGGATACTGGCAGCGCCATCCGCGGAGCGGTGCGTGCCGACCTGTTCTGGGGGTATGGCAGCGAGGCCGGCATGTATGCGGGCCGCATGAAGCAGAGCGGCAGCATGTGGATGCTGCTGCCCAAGGGCATGACGCCGTCGATGGCGGCTGCGCCTTGACATGAACACGGACGACAAGAACGGATGAAAGCAAGCTGGCTGGGATGGGGGATGCTGTTGGCGCTGCTGGCCGGGTGTGGCAAGCACGCGGAGGAGGCGGCCAGCGGCAAGACGGTTGCCTCCGCTGCCGTGGCCGGCGCACGCGAACTGGCGCGTGCCGATGTCGAAGTGGCGCAGCTGTCGGGCTTGCGGGATGCGCTGCCGTTTACCGGCACGCTGGCCGCACTGAAAAGCAGCAGCATCGCCGCCGAGGTGGAGGCCAGGGTCAAGGATGTGCTGGTGCGCGAAGGCGAGACGGTGCGGCAGGGACAGGAGCTGGCGCGGCTGGACTCGGAATCGCTGGACCAGTCGGTGAGCGAGCAGCAGGCCCAGCTGGCCGGCAACCAGTCGCGGCTGAAGCTGGCGCGCATCAAGCTGGACAAGCAGCACGAGCTGCTGCAGAAAGGTTTCATTTCCCAGCTGGCCTACGACGAGGCCGAGAGCGAATTCACCGTGCGCCAGGGCGAGTTGCAGGCGCAGAGCAGCCAGCTGGCCCGGGCGCGGCGGCTGCAGGCAGACAGCGTGGTGCGCGCGCCGATTGCCGGCGTGGTCTACGAGCGCAAGATCAACCCCGGTGAAATCGCCGCCAAGAATGCGCGGCTGTTTTCCATTGCCGATCTGGGGGTGCTGGAGTTGAGCGCGACAGTGCCGGCACAATGGATAGGCCGCATCCAGCCCGGCCAGCAGGCACGCTTCAGCGTGGAGGGCCTGCCGGATGAGCTGAGCGGTGCCGTGGTGCGCGTCAATCCGGTGGCGCAGAGCGGCACCCGCAGTTTTCTGATTTACATCCGTGTCGACAATCATGACGGCCGGCTCAAGGCCGGCCAGTTTGCCAAGGGCGGCGTGGTATTGCGCCAGCTGGAAGGGCAGGTGGTGTTGCCGCAGACCGCGGTGCAGGACTTGCAAGGCAAGCCCTGGGTGATGCTGGTGGAGCAGGGCCGGCTGCAGCGGCGGCCGGTGCAGGTGCTGTTATGGTCGCAGACCGAGCGCAAGGTGGCGCTGCTGGGGGTGAAGCCGGGCCAGCTGGTCCTGTCCGCTGCGCTGCTGGGGGTGGCGGCCGGTGATGCCGTCAGCCTGCCGGCCGGCCTCAAGTAAGGAGCTGCCATGTGGTTGACCCGTGTCAGCGTGCGCAATCCCTACTTTGCCACCGTGTTGATGCTGGCCTTGCTGGTGCTCGGCCTGTTTGCCTGGTCGCGGCTGCCGGTGGAGGAACTGCCGGACATCCGCTTCCCGGTCGCCGTCATCACCACCCAGTACAGCGGCGCCTCGCCCGAAGTGGTGGAAAGCGAGGTCACCCGCCCGCTGGAAGAGGCCATCAATACCATCAATGGCGTCAAGCACATCCGCTCCTACTCCTTCGAGGGCAGCTCCACCATCGTGGTGGAGTTCGCCCTGACGGTAGACCCCAATGTCGGCGTGCAGGATGTGCGCGACCGGGTGGGCGGGGTGCAGGGCCGCTTCCGCCGTGAAATCAGCACGCCATCGGTATCACAATTCAATCCCAATGATCAGCCGCTGCTGTCGCTCACCTTCAGCTCCAGCCAGGTGTCGCAACGCACCCTGACCACCTGGCTGGAAAATACGCTGAAAAAACGGCTGCAGACGGTATCCGGTGTGGGCGAGGCCAAGGTGGTGGGCGGGGTGAAGCGGCAGATCCGCATCGATGTCGACCCCTACCGGCTGGAAGCCAGCGGGCTGTCGCTGCAGGAAGTGGCCGATGCCATCCGCGCCGGTAACCGCGACTACCCGGCCGGCGCCGTCAGCACCGCCAGCAATGAGCTGAGCGTGCGCGTCAGCGGCAAGCTCAAGTCGCCGGACGACTTTGCCAGCCTGGTCACCGGCTATCGCAATGGCAGCCCCATTCGCCTGTCCGACATCGCCAGTGTCAGCGATGCCGAGGCCGAAGCGGACAGCCTGGCGCTGATCGACGGCAAGCCCGGCGTGGGCATGGACATCCGTGCGGCACGCGGCGCCAACGTGGTGGAGGTGGCCGATGGCGTCAAGCAGGTGATTCATCACTTGCAAGCCCAGCTGCCGCCCGGCACCCAGGTGCGCTTTACCTATGACAAGTCGGAAGACGTCAGGAAATCGCTGGCCAATGTCGAAGCCAGCTTGCTGGAGGGCGCGGCGCTGACCGTGCTGATCGTCTTCCTGTTTCTGGGCAGCTGGCGCAGCACGGTGATTACCGGCCTTACCCTGCCGGTGGCGCTGATCGGCACCCTGTTTGCGCTGCAAGCGCTCGGCTTCACGCTTAACCTGATGACGCTGATGGCACTGTCCTTGTCCATCGGCCTGCTGATTGATGACGCCATCGTGGTGCGCGAAAACATCGTGCGTCACCGCCATCTGGGCAAGAGCCATTATCAGGCGGCGCTGGATGGCACCAATGAAATCGGCCTGGCCGTGCTGGCCACCACGCTGACGGTGGTGGCGGTGTTTTTGCCGGTCGGTTTCATGAGCGGCATCATCGGCAAGTTTTTCCACCAGTTCGGCCTTACCGTCACCGTGGCCGTGCTGATTTCCATGCTGGTCAGCTTTACCCTCGACCCCATGTTGTCCTCGGTCTGGCCCGATCCGCACCAGCATGGCGACCGCCATCGCGGGCCGCTTGGCCGGCTGCTGGACGGCTGTGAACGCTCGCTGGACCAGCTGGCCGCACACTATGTGACCGCCATCGGCTGGACGCTGCGCCATCGCAAGACGGTGCTGAGCGGCGCGCTGCTGCTGCTCGTTGGCAGCTGCCTGCTGCTGCCCTTCATCGGTGGCGAATTCATGCCACGCGCGGACAAGGGCAAGTTTTCGCTATCGTACAAAACGGCTCCCGGCTCTTCGCTGGATTACACCGCCAGCAAGGGACGCGAACTGGAAGCCTTGCTGCGCCGTCTGCCGGCGGTGCAGTCCATCCAGCTGACCGCCGGCAGCGGCAGCTTTGGCGCGGGCAAGAGCGATGGCCAGCTGGTGGTGGATCTGGGCAGCAAAAGCACGCGCCATCACAGCCTGTTCAGCGTGATGCAGCAGGCGCGCACTGCCGTCAGCCGGGTGGCCGGGGTGGAAATCCTGTCGCTGGAAGAAATGGGCAAGGAAGGCCCGGGTGGCAAACCCATCAATATCGGCTTGCGCGGCAGCAATCTGAGCGAGCTGGATGCCGCGGCCACGGCCCTGATCAAGCAGCTGGGCAGCGTGCAGGGCGTGGGCGATCTGCAAAGCAGCCTGGCCGACGCCGACCCGGCGCTCAAGCTGGAAGTCCGCCGCGATGCCGCCGCCAGCCTGGGGGTGGATCTC
This sequence comes from Aquitalea sp. ASV15, assembly GCF_016429115.1. Lineage (NCBI taxonomy): Bacteria > Pseudomonadati > Pseudomonadota > Betaproteobacteria > Neisseriales > Chromobacteriaceae > Aquitalea > Aquitalea sp. ASV15. Next base: position 33,106 of record NZ_JAELTZ010000027.1, read on the forward strand.
AGCCGGGTGGGCAGCACCCTGTCGCAGTTGCTGGCGGGCGACGTGGTGGGCAGCTGGGAAGCGCCGGATGGCGAGAACTACGATGTATTGCTGCAAGTGCCGCGCAGCGAGCGGCGCAATGAGTTGCTGGACATCATCACCGTGGCCGGGCGGCCGGATGCCAATGGCGCAGCCAGCATGGTGCCGCTGTCCACCGTGACCCGGCTCAGCCCCGGCCTCAGCCCGCGCCAGATCGACCGGGTCGACCTGCTGCGCCAGGTGACTGTCACCGGCAATATCGCCGGGCGCGACCCGGGTTCGGTATTTGCCGACATCAGCAAGATCACCGCCGCCCTCAAGCTGCCGCCCGGCGTGGTGCTGGCCGAGGAGGGCGAGCGCCGCGACATGGAGGAATCACTGGGCTATGCCTTGCAGGCGCTGGCGATGGGGGTGATCTTCATCTACATGATCCTGGCGGCGCAGTTCCGCAGCTTTACCCAGCCGCTGGCCATCATGGTGGCACTGCCGCTGGCCTTTGTCGGCGTCTTCCTCGCTTTGTGGCTGACCGGCTCCACCCTCAACATGTTCTCGGTCATCGGCATCATCATGCTGATGGGCTTGTCGGCCAAGAACGGCATTCTGCTGGTGGATTTCATCAATCAGGCTCGGCGCGAGGGCCTGGAGCGCAGCGCGGCCATCATCGAAGCCGGCCGGGTCCGGCTGCGGCCCATCATGATGACCAGCCTGGCGATGATCTTCGGCATGCTGCCGATGGCGCTGGGCGGCGGCGAAGGGGCGGAAACCCGCGCGCCGATGGCGCATGCCATCATCGGCGGCATGATCACCTCCACCCTGCTGACGCTGATTGTGCTGCCGGTGGTCTACAGCTATCTGGATGGTGTGCGCCAGTGGCTGCGGCGGTGGCTGGCGCCAACCGGGAACAGCAAGCACGTGGCTTAGCCACTGGTCATTCGATCAGGATGGCACGGTGAGCGGCCAGGTGGCTGTCTACACTGCAGTAGCCTGCTGCTAGCGAGGCAGTGATGGTTTGATGCATCTGTTATAACAGTATCAATACACACCAAGGTCGCCGCCATGTTCAAGCCACTTGCCACCCTGTTGTTGTCCTTGCTGCTGAGTGCCCACAGCCTGGCTGCAGTACCGGTACAGCCGGTGCGCTATGCCCTGGTTTCCGGGCTGAGCGATCCGCATCGGCCCTATATGCTGGCCTTGTTGCAACTGGCCTGTGACGAGGCGCGGCTGCGTTGCCAGCTGCTGGCCGCCAGCGCCATGAACCAGTCGCGCGCCCTGGTGCAGTTGGGCAAGCCGGATGGCGGCATCGACCTGTTCTGGGGCATGACCAGCAATGAGCGTGAGCAAAAGGCCCTGCCCATCCGCATTCCGCTGGACAAGGGGCTGATCGGCTGGCGGGTGGCACTGGTGCCGGCCGACCAGCCCGATTTGCTGGCCGGCATCCGCACTCGTCAGCAACTGGCGCGCCTGGTGGCCGGGCAGGTGGACGACTGGCCGGATACCACCATCCTGCGCAGTGCCGGCCTGAAGGTACTGACCAGCCAGGACTATGGCAATCTCTTTCCCATGTTGCAGCGCAAGCGTTTCGACTATTTCCCGCGCAGCGTGATGGAAGTGCAGCGCGAAGCGGCCATGCCCGTGGCAAAAGGGCTGGTGATCGATCACCACCTGCTGCTGCGTTATCCCACGGCCATGTATTTCTTTGTCAGCCCGCATCAGCCGCAGCTGGCGGCCCGCCTGGAACAGGGCTTGCGCATGGCCTTGCAGGACGGCCGTTTCAACCAGCTGTTCCTGCGCTATAACGCCCAGGACCTGGCCGGGCTGGCGCTGGCCCAGCGCACGCTGATCCCGCTGGACAATCCGCTGTTGCCACCGGCCACGCCCTTGCAGGATGCCCGGCTGTGGTATCGCCCCTGAAGGCTGCCGGCCTCAGTGCTGGCTGCCTTCCTCTTCCAGCCAGTGGCAGAAGGCTGTCACCAGTTCATCGCCCACCAGGGCTTGCGGTACCGCCCAGGAATAGCCGCGCACGCTGATTTCCGGCCCGGCCAGCGGCGCCACCAGCTTGCCGCTGGCCAGCTCGCTTTCGATGACCGGCAAGGCCCCCAGTGTTACCCCCAGCCCGTCCACCGCCGCCTGCAAGGCCAGGTAGTAATGATCAAAATGCTGATCGGCTGCCGATTGCAGGGCCGGTACGCCGGCGGCGGCCAGCCAGCGCGCCCAGGCGACCGGGCGGGTTTCCGCATGCAGCAGGGTGTGGACGGCAAGATCGGCCGGCTGGTGGATGGGCAGGCGTTGCAGCAGGGACGGGCTGCATACCGGAATCTCCCGTTCGGTGAGAAAGGCATGCGAGACAAAGCCATGCCAGTGATCCTTGCCGCGGCGGATGGCGATGTCGAAATCGGCGTTCTGATTGTTGATGCTGGCATCGGAGGTCGCCAGCCGCAGTTCGACGCCGGGATAGCGCAGCTGGAAGCGGGTGAGCCGCGGCAGCAGCCAGTGCATGGCCAGGGTGGGGGTGACATTGATGTTCAGCCGCCGCCCCTGCTTGCGTGCGGTCAGCTTTTCGGTGGCAGCGGCAATGCTGTCCAGTGCCGCCTGAATCGCCGGCAGGTAGGACTGGCCGGCCGCCGACAGCCGCACGCGCCGGCCGTGGCGCTCGAACAGCACCACCCCCAGCCACTGCTCCAGCTGCTGGATCTGGCGGCTGATGGCACCATGTGTCACATACAGCGCGCTGGCTGCGGCGCTGAAACTACCGTGGCGGGCAGCGGCTTCAAAGGCTTTCAGGGCATTCAGCGGAGGCAGGCGTCGGTTCATGCTGGTGAGTTTAGCTCACATGGAAAGCCATAAAAACTCGTTTGTTGATCGGGCCGGAGCGGGCTAGGCTTGCAATATGACTCCATCCCTGATCATTCCAAGCCGCCGCCAGCTGTTCCTGGGCTTTTTCAGCATAGGACTCAGCGGTTTCGGCGGTGTGCTGCCACAGGCGCATCGCATGCTGGTGCAGCAGCGCCGCTGGCTGAGCGAAGAAGAATTCACCGAACTGCTGGGCCTGGGGCAGATTCTGCCCGGACCCAATATCGTCAACATGTCCATCGCCATCGGCTCACGCTGCCACGGTGTGGCCGGTGCCTGGCTGGCGGTGGCCGGCCTGATGCTGGCGCCGCTGGTCATCGTGCTGAGCATGGCGGTGCTGTACGACCATTACCAGAGCCTGCCGGATGTGCAGGGCACCTTGCATGGCCTGGCCTCCACGGCGGCCGGTTTGCTGCTGGCCATGGCCTTGCGCATGGGAACGAAAATAGAGCGCCATGCGGTGGCCGCCTTGCTGGCCGTGTTGACCTTTATCGCCGTGGGAGTGCTGCGCTGGCCGCTGCTGCTGGTGTTGCTGGTGCTGGCTCCCGTTTCGGTGCTGCTGGCGTGGCAGCGTGGGCGGACGGGAGCGCGCTCATGATCCTGCTACTGCTGTCGCTGCTGGGCAGTTTCGCGCTGTTTTCGCTGATGGCGGTGGGGGGAGCCATTACCCTGATTCCGGAAATGCATCATTACGTGGTGGAAAGCCACCACTGGATGAGCGGCCAGGAATTCGCCGCGCTGTTTGCCATTGCCCAGGCCGCGCCCGGGCCGAATGTGCTGGTGGTGAGCCTGATCGGCTGGAAGGTGGCCGGTCTGGCCGGGGCCTGCGTCGCCACCGTGGGCATGTGCGGCCCCTCGTCCCTGCTGTGTTATTACGTGGCCAGGCTGTGGCAACGCTGGCATGCCTCGCCATGGCGGCGCGCCATCGAGCGCGGTCTGGCGCCATTGACCATCGGCCTGGTGGCCGGCAGTGCCATGCTGATGAGCGAGGCGGCCAACCAGCATTGGAGCGGCTGGCTGTTGTGTGCCGCCAGTACCGTGCTGGCCTGGCGTACCTGCGTCAATCCGCTGTGGCTGCTGGCCGGCGGCGCGCTGCTGGGTTTTGCCGGCTGGATCTGAACGCCTCTCTGCTGGCGGTGGCGGCCAGCGTCATCTGTGTTTCATGCTGAACCGTCACACTGCGCGCTACTGCCGCCGCCGGAGCCCGCATGTCTTCCTCTGCCATTCCCGTCCGCCTCAACCTGGTGTTGCTGCTGCTGGCGCTGCGCTTGTGGCTGGTTGAACTGGTGGCCGTGCCGCTGGCCGTGGCCTGGTTTCATCCGGCCTATGGCCTGTTGCTGGTGGCGGCGGTGCTGCTGATTCCGCTGCGCTGGCAGCTGCTGCACGAAGCCGTGCACGGCCTGCTGCTGCCCTCGGTGCGTTACAACCGGCTGGCCGGACGGTTGCTGGGCATCAGCCTGGGCATTCCCTTCGAGGTATGGCGGCAGGCGCATCATCTGCATCACCGCTACAGCCGTAGTGCGGCCTGCCGGGTGGAGGTGTATGAACCGGGCGAGGAGGCGGGCTGGCAGCGCCGGCTTTACCTGTGGCTGCGACTGTGTGGGGCGGCCTATCTGATGGCGCTGGCCGGCAGCCTGTTGCTGCTGTTCTGCCCGGCGTGCAGCCGCTGGCGCTGGCTGGCCGGACGCGCCCCCTTGTTCCCCTTGCTGCAGCGCCGTCTGTGGCGCAGCCCGCAGCGACATGGCGCGCGGCTGGATGCGCTGCTGGCCTGGCTCTTGCCCGGCCTATCCTTGCTGATCTACGGCGCGCATGACTGGATGCTGTGGCTGGCCTTGCTGGCGCGCGCGCTGCTGATCTCGCTGACCGACCATGTCTGCTTTGCCGGCCAGCCGCTGGGCGATGCCCGCCGCGCCGCCAACCTGGCCCTGCCGCGCTGGCTGGGACTGTGCCTGCTCAACAGCCATTTGCGCGGTGTGCACCACCTGTGGCCGGGGCTGTGCTGGCAGGCCTTGCCACAGCGTTTTGCCACGGCCCGGCTGGACTGGGATGGCCGTTTCGGCCAGGTAATCTGGCAGCGCCAGTGGCGTGCCACTCCCGCCACCGCCCTGCCGGTAATACCCCTGCGCAAGGCAGGGACGGGTATAATGCCGGCTGATTCCATTACGCCAAGCTAGCAAGCCCATACCATCATGACCCAGCTCAAGAACGACACTTTCCTGCGCGCGCTCCTGAAGGAGCCGGTTGAATATACCCCCATCTGGATGATGCGCCAGGCTGGACGCTACCTGCCGGAATACCGCGCCACCCGCGCCCGCGCCGGCAGCTTCATGGGCTTGTGCACCAGCCCGGACTTCGCCACCGAAGTCACCCTGCAGCCGCTGGAGCGTTTCCCGCTGGATGCAGCCATCCTGTTCTCCGACATCCTCACCGTACCGGACGCCATGGGTCTGGGCCTGTATTTCGCCGAAGGCGAAGGCCCCAAGTTTGCGCGCCCGCTGCGTGATGAAAGCGCCATCCGCGCACTGAGCGTTCCGGCGCTGGACAAGCTGCAATACGTATTCGATGCCGTCTCCAGCATCCGCAAGGCGCTGGACGGCCGCGTGCCGCTGATCGGCTTTTCCGGCAGCCCCTTCACCCTGGCCTGCTACATGATCGAAGGCGGTGGCTCGGATGATTTCCGCCATGTCAAAGCCATGCTGTACAGCCGCCCTGAGCTGCTGCATCACATCCTGGCGGTGAACGCCCAGACCGTGACCGATTACCTGAACGCCCAGATCGATGCCGGCGCCCAGGCCGTGCAGATTTTCGACACCTGGGGCGGCGCGCTCAGCCATGCCGCCTATAAGGAATTCTCGCTGGCCTATATGCAGCGCATCGTCGCCGGCCTCAAGCGCGAGGCCGATGGCCGGCGCGTGCCGGTCATCGTGTTCACCAAGAACGGTGGCCAGTGGCTGGAAGACATTGCCGCCATCGGTGCCGACTGTGTGGGCCTGGACTGGACCACCGACATCGGCCTGGCGCGTGCCCGCGTCGGTGACAAGGTTGCCCTGCAAGGCAATTTCGACCCGAACGCGCTGTTTGGCTCGCCGGCAGCCATCGAGGCCGAGGCCGGACGTATCCTGACGGCTTATGGCCAGGGCTCCGGCCATGTCTTCAATCTGGGCCACGGCATCTCCCAGCATGCCGATCCCGAGCATGCCGCCGCCCTGGTAGCGGCCGTGCATCGCCTGTCCCGTCCCTTCCACCAGTAAGCCTGCCATGGCCGGGGTATGCGCCCCGGCCATGCCGCTATTGGCCAGCCTGACCTGATCAATCCCCGCTTTATTAGCAGGGTGTTTGGCAAAATAAGCGGGTCTGTCAGCTGTTTCATCCAGTTCGGGTCGTGGGGTATAGCCCCAGCCGCGGCGGACTTTGCGCTGCCGGCACAGGCTTTTTTGCCCGGCTGATCAAAGGGGTGTTGACAGCTTTGCCCGGTGGTGTTCTCAGAGTTATTCACACCGGGAACTGTGGCTGTGCAGACTTGTCAAGCCCACTGGGCAATATTAGTGCGCTGATTGTAAGTCATTGAAAAATAAACACTTATTCTTCTGATTAATTTTTGTGCAATCTAGCGGAAATGCTGATTTAATAGCCTTTCCCCGGCCGGCAAGCGAGTTGTGCACAAAGATATCCACAGCTTCTGTGCATAGATCGCGCAAAGCCTTGTCAGAATTGGGTTTGATGTAAAAGGGAAAATTTCCGTGGGTCTTCAGAGAGTTCAGGTGGTGGTCGATCTGCCCCTATTTGGCGCATTTACCTACCTGTCTCATTTTCCAGTCAGCCCCGGTCAGCGGGTGGCGGTTCCCTTTGGCAATCGCCAGTTGTGTGGCGTGGTTGTCACTGGCATACCCCCGGAGGGTTTGCCGGACAGCCAGCTCAAGCAGGTGGAACAGGTATTCGACAGCCTGCCCCCCTTGTCAGCCGATTTCCTCGCCCTGGCCGAATTCGCCGCCGCCTACTATCACTTCCCGCTGGGCCAGACCCTGTTTACCGCCCTGCCAACGGCATTGCGCGAGGCGCGCGACATCACGCCGCCGGACGAGCGTCCCTATGGCCTGACTGATGCGGGCCTGGCTGCGATGCCGGCTGCACGGCAACGGGCGCGGCTGGCCTTGTGGCAGGCGCTGGGCGATGGCCCGCTCACGCAGACGCAAGCCCGTCAGCTCACGCCGCAGGCCGGCAAGATCCTGGCCGACTGGCTGGCCGAGGGCCTGGTGCACAGAGTGGAGCCGGACCTCCAGCCCTTGCAACTGGGCCCCAGCCCGCAGCTGAATGCCGACCAGCAGGCGGCACTGGATGCCTTGAGCAGTGGGCCGGCTGGTTTCCAGCCCTGGCTCTTGCATGGCATCACCGGCAGCGGCAAGACCGAAGTCTATCTGCAGCGCATCGCGCGCTGCCTGGCACAGCGGCAGCAGGTACTGGTGCTGGTGCCGGAAATCAACCTGACCCCACAACTGATCGAGCGCTTCATCCAGCGCTTTCCCGCCAGCCGCATCGCCGTGCAGCACAGCCAGTTGGCCGAGGGCGAGCGCCTGCGCAACTGGCTGGATGCCTGGCAGGGGCGGGCCGACATCATCATCGGCACCCGCTTGTCGGTATTCACCCCCATGCCGCGGCTGGGCATGATCGTGGTGGATGAAGAACATGACGGCTCCTTCAAGCAGCAGGACGGCCTGCGCTACCATGCACGCGATCTGGCGATCTGGCGGGCACACCGGGCCGGCATTCCCATCGTGCTGGGCAGTGCCACGCCCAGCCTGGAAACCGTGGCCAATGTCGAGGCCGGCCGCTACCGCCAGCTCAAGCTCAGCCAGCGGGCGCATGGCGCGGCCAAACTGCCGCAGGTGCGGCTGGTGGACACCCGGCGCGCCAAGCTGGTCGAGGGCTTGTCCGAGCCGGTGATCAAGGCGCTGGCGGCACGGCTGGAACGTCAGGAAATGAGCCTGGTGTTCATCAACCGCCGCGGCTATGCCCCGGTGCTGGCCTGTACCGATTGCGGCTGGACCAGCGGTTGCCCGCGCTGCTCCACCCGGCTGGTACTGCATTTGCTGGAGCGCAAGCTGCGCTGCCATCATTGCGGCTGGGAGGAAAACGTCCCGCATGCCTGCCCGGAGTGTGGCGCGCCCGACATCAAGCCGCTGGGCGAGGGCACACAGCGGCTGGAATCCGCACTGGGCCGTTTGTTCCCGACAGCGCGCATCCTGCGCATCGACCGCGACACCACCCAGCGCAAGCAAGCTTGGGACGACATCTATCGCAAGGTGCATGCCGGCGAGGTGGACATGCTGGTCGGCACCCAGATGCTGGCCAAGGGGCATGACTTTGGCACCCTGTCGCTGGTGACGGTGCTCAATGCCGACGGCGGGCTGTACTCGGCGGATTATCGTGCGTCCGAGCGGCTGTTTGCCCAGCTCACCCAGGTGGCGGGCCGCGCCGGCCGCGCCGATGCGCCGGGTGAAGTGCTGGTGCAGACGCAATGGCCGGAACACCCGCTGTATCAGGCGCTGGTGGCACATGATTTCGATGGCTTTGCCGCCAGCCTGCTGCAGGAACGCCGGCAGGCGGCCTTTCCGCCCGCGGTGTATCAGGCGCTGCTGCGGGCCGATGCCGCGGAACTGGCCAGCGCCAGCGCCTTTCTCACCCAGGTGCGCCAGCAGGTACAGCCGCTGGCCGCCGAGGTGCTGATCTCCGGCCCGGCCCCCGCCTTGATGGTGCGGCTGGCCAATCGCGAACGCGCGCAACTGGTGCTGGAGTCGGCCAATCGCCAGGCCCTGCACCGTTTTCTTGATCAACTGCCCCCGCTGCTGGATGCCCAGGCGCGCCAGTACGGCCGTGGCTTGCGCTGGTCGCTGGATGTCGACCCGCAGGAGATGTAATGAAGCCTGTTTTACCCGCTATCGCACTGCTCATGCTTGCCGCCACTGCGGCGGGCGCCACGCTGGACCTGCACGGCCTGAAAGCGGATGAAGTCGCCATCTGGGCGGCGCCGGTCGAAGGCGGCGCCGAATTGGCCAGCCTGCGTGCCGATGCAGCGGTCAATCCGGCATCCACCATGAAGCTGCTGACCAGCTGGACGGCGCTCAACCGGCTCAAGCCCGGCTACCGCTGGACCACACGGCTGCTGTCGGACGCACCGCTGGAAAACGGCGTATTGAAGGGCGATCTGGTCTGGGTGGGCGCGGGCGATCCACGCTTCAGCACGACCAATCTGCAAGAGCTGCTGCGTGGCCTGCGCCAGCGCGGGGTGCAGCGCATCGACGGCCGGCTGCTGCTGGACAAAAGCGCTTTCAGCAGCATCGGCACGGCGGAAAATTTCGCAGGCGACGAGGGCAGGTCTTTCACGGTCGAACCGGATACCCATCTCACCGGCCTGAAAGTGGCCTGGCTGCGCTTTTTCAATGATGCCAATGGCGCCAGGGTGGTGCTGGACCCGCCACTGGCCGGCATCAGCCTGCAGGCCAGGCTGAGCAGTGCCGGCGGTTCCGCTGCTTGCCCGGATGTCCGGCAATGGGTGCAGATCCGCCAGCAAGCCGGGCAGATCGAAGTCAGCGGCAAACTGCCCGCAACCTGCGATGGCAGTCAGGCTTATGTGAATGTACTGGAACACAATGACTTTGCTGCCCAGTCGTTTGCCGCGCTGTGGGCCGAACTGGGCGGCAGCGGTCCGCAGGGGGTGGCTGTTGCAGCGACCCCGGCAGGGGCGCGCACGCTGGCGCAATTCCAGTCCGAGCCGCTGACCGTGGCGCTGAACGATATCAACAAATACAGCAACAACACCATGGCCCGCACCGTTTACCTCACGCTGGGGAAGGAGGAGGGCGGCAGCGATACCCCGGCCGCCGCCCAGCGCGCAGTACGCCGCCTGCTGGCCGAGCAGCATATTTCCGACGAAGCACTGGTGCTGGAAAACGGCTGTGGCCTGTCGCGGCGCGAGCGCGTATCCGCCCGCCTGCTAGGCCAGGTGCTGCTGAATGCGGCGCGCGGTCCCTATGCGGCTGAGCTGCTGGCCAGCCTGCCTGTCGCCAGCGAGGACGGCACGCTCAAACGCCGCTTTGCCGCCATCGGCCCGCGGCTGCGCATGAAAACCGGCACGCTGAAGGACGTCAAGGCGCTGGCCGGTTACTGGCAGGCTGCCGACGGGCGGCGGCTGGCCATCGTCGCCATCATCAACAGCCCGCGGGCGCTGGCGATGGGGCCGGCACTGGACGGCATCGTGGCGGATCTGATTCACCGCTTCGACCGCAGCGCGCCGGATAGCAGCCAGTTGGCGCCGGCAGAAGCTATAATGCAGCCCTGAATCCCACCACGCATCAAACAGGTTTTGTCATGAAACACGTCACCATGTATACCACGGCGGTCTGCCCCTATTGCATCCGCGCCAAGCAAGTGCTGGCCAGCAAGGGTGTGACCGGCATCGAAGAAATCCGCATCGATCTGGACGATGCGGCGCGCGAGCGCATGATGAGCAGCACCGGTCGGCGCACCGTGCCGCAAATCTTCATCGGCGACACCCACGTCGGCGGCTGCGATGACCTGGTGGCCCTGAACCAGGCCGGCAAGCTGGATGTGCTGCTGGCGGATTGACGCCAATCAAGCAAGCACGGAGTCCTGCGCCGCAGCGGCCCATTCCCGCCGGGACACACTGGCCGCACACCGTGCTTTCATGCGATGATGCAAACCTGATTTTCCTTTGCAACCGGCTGCCATTGGCGGCCATCAGCGAGACTGAGACATGAGCGAGCAACAAGAGCTGCAACCGGTATTCTCCATCGAAAAAATCTACGTAAAAGATCTGTCCCTGGAAGTGCCGAATGCACCGCAGGTCTATCTGGAAGCGGCCCAGCCGGAAATCGACATGCAGCTGGCCAGCGAAGGCAAGCAGGTCGATGAAGGCTTTTACGAAGTGGCGCTGACCGTGACCGTGACCGCCAAGCTGCCGGAAAAAACCATGTTCCTGTGCGAAGTGACCGAAGCCGGCATCTTCCGCATCGAAAACGTACCGGTTGAAGACATCGAGCCGATTCTCGGCGTGGCCTGCCCGAACATCCTGTTCCCCTACGCCCGTGAAACCGTTTCCAATCTGGTGAACCGTGCCGGCTTCCCGCCGGTGCTGCTGTCGCCGATCAACTTCGAAGCGCTGTACATGCAGCAGCGCGCCCAGCAAGCCGAAGCCGGCAACGCCTGATGCTGCGCCGCCTCGTCACTGCTGCTGCCGTGCTGGCCGGGCTGCATGCCCTGCCGGCGCAGGCGCTGGAATTCCGTTCGGTCAAGGAAACCGGTGTGGCGCTGTACGAGGCGCCCGCATTGAGTGCCAAAAAGCTGTTCCTGGTCAGCCGTTATTATCCGGTGGAAGTGTTGTCCAGCCAGAAAGACTGGGCACGCGTGCGTGATGCCACCGGCGGCATTGCCTGGATTCCGCAGGCGGCGCTGTCCGGCCAGCGCTGGCTGCTGGTGACGGCCGACCAGGCCGTGGTGCGCGCCACGGCCTCGGCCGATGGCCAGCCCCTGTTCAGCGTGGCCCGCGATGGTGTGCTGCAATGGCAGGAAGCGCCCAAGGATGGCTGGGTCAAGGTCAAGCATCGCGATGGCAGCAGCGGCTTTGCCCGCATTACCGATCTGTGGGGCCTGTAAACCATGAAACTGGCCATTCTGGGGAGTGGAGCCTGGGGTAGCGCCCTGGCGCTGGCTTTTGCCCGTCATCATGACGTCAGCCTGTGGGGCCGCGATGCCGCCCAGATGTCGGAAATGGCTGCCGAACGCGTCAACCGTCGCTATCTGCCCGACAGCCCCTTTCCCGCCAGCATCACGCTGACCGCAGAATTGCCGCGCGCCATCCATGGTGCCGAGCTGATCCTTATCGTCACCCCCATCGTCGGCCTGCGGCCGACCTTGCGCGCCCTGACGGCACTGTCCTCGTCGCTGCCGCCCATCCTGTGGGCGTGCAAAGGCTTCGAAGCCGGTTCCAGCCTGTTGCCGCATCAGGTGGTGGCCGAAGAATTGCCGCCGGATCACCCCTGCGGAGTATTGTCCGGCCCCAGCTTTGCCCGTGAAGTGGCCGAGGGCCTGCCGGCTGCCGTCACCATTGCCGCCGATGATGCCGAGTTTGCCCGGCGCATGGCGCGCGAGCTGCACAGCCCCTTGCTGCGGCTGTATGCCAATGATGATCTGGTGGGGGTGGAAGTGGGCGGCGCCGTCAAGAACGTGATGGCCATTGCCACCGGTGTGGCCGATGGCCTGGGTTTTGGCATGAATGCCCGCGCCGCGCTCATCACCCGTGGCCTGGCAGAAATCACCCGGCTGGCCAGTGCGCTGGGTGCCAGCCAGCAGACCATGATGGGTTTGTCCGGCATGGGCGATCTCATTCTCACCTGCACCGGTGCGCTGTCGCGCAACCGCCAGGTAGGCTTGAAACTGGCCGAAGGCAAATCGCTGGAAACCATTCTGGCCGAACTGGGCCATGTGGCCGAAGGGGTGAGCACTGCCCGCGAAGTGCTGACCATGGCGGAAAGACTGGAAGTGGAAATGCCGATCACCGCCGCCGTATGTGGCCTGCTGTATCAGGGCAATGATCCGCACCGGGTGGTGGAGGGCTTGCTGAGCCGTGCGCCCAAGTCGGAAGGTGGTGGCGCGCTGGATTGACGGTGCGGCCATGCCAGTCAACAAAGCCTCCGGAATGGAGGCTTTTTTGTGTGCTGCGTATATCGGCTGCCTAGTGCGTGTGCTGGTTCTCGCGCAGGCTTTGCGCATCCCAGTAGGCATGGATTTTCTGGATACGCTGCTGTTCGGAGGCCGGCAGTCTGGCGAAATCATTGTTGATGGCTTGCTGCTCGGCCTGCCAGGCGCTTACCGTGGCGGCTGGCGGTGGGTTGTGCTCGCGGCCGTGGGCAAAAACGGTGCTGCTGCTGATCAGGGTAATCAGGGCGATGGCCAGGGTTTTCATACTGTATTCCTTGCTGAAGAGAGGGGGTCTGCTGTGTTCTGCAGCTTGGTGACAGTATATTTTTGGCGATTGATTCAATAAATACTGGTTATTTAAATCATTTGTTTACTATTGGTGTTTAATGGCGCGGAACTTTGGCCGGTGCGCATCGTCATCACCGGCCACCCATGCTGTGCTGGCTGATTCCGCCGCGGCTTCAGGGCGGGCTGCCGGCCTCGTCTGTGCCGGCCGTGGTGGCGTGCTCTTCCGCCGGTGCGGCCTGTTGCAGGCGCAGGGCAATCTCGTGCTGATTGAAACGGCCATTACTGTGGCGCAGGCGCTCAGCATAGAGAATGATATTGTCGCCGTCGGCAATCAGGATGGCCGGGGCGGTATAGCCGCTAAGCGGATAGCCACTGGCCAGTACCCCGTATTGCTTGTGAAAATCGCGACCACGCAGGGTGGACAGCAGGGTGACGCCGGGCAGGCCATGTTCGTGCCGGCTGCGCAGCAGGGAAGAGGGCGAATCGACACAGACCATGATCAGCTGCAGTGCCGGCCAGCTTTCGAGAAAGCGCCGGGTGTCGCGCAGCAGTGCCAGGCCGCCGTGTTCTTCCTCGTCCAGCGACAGCAAGGTCAGAATCACCTTGGGCTGGCCGGCAAACGCCTCCAGCGCAATATCGCGTTTGTATTCATCCACCAGCATGAAGCTGGGCAGATAACTGTCCGGCCGCGGGAAATCGCCGCTCACCGGAATGGCCTCGTCACCATACTGCAGTATGAAATCGTCCATGTGCTGCCTCCTTATCCTTTCATGGTGGACAGCAGGGCGCCAAATACAAGGCCGATTCGCCATTCTGTTGACCTGCGGGCACAAAAAAAGCGGCCGAGGCCGCTTGTGACGGGCGAGCTGCCGCTCAGGGATAGAACCAGTACAGGCTGTAGCCCATGGCGCGCACCTTGCCGGCATCCAGCCGCATGGTGACTTTCACCTCGCTGTTGGCATTGAAGCGCTGCAGCTTGAAGTCGTCGGCCTTCAGGTATTCCTTGGGCGAGAACACCTTGCGGATCAGCACCTGGTCGTCGGCATCCTTGAGCGAAACTTCCAGCATCGGATAGTTCTGGGCAAAGGCGGCATGGTTTTTCAACGTGGCGGACAGCTGGATCAGGTTGGCATGTTCCGGCACGAAGGCCAGCTCCGACCATTCGGTGCGGATCTGCGCGATATCGGTGGGCCAGGGCACACTGCAACCGGCAATATGGCAGAAAGCCTCCAGCGCCGGCCGCGCTTCCGGTACTTCGGCGGCAATGCGGGTGCGGTTGAAGTAAACCAGCTGGCCGGCCAGCAGCACGCTGCCGATGATGGCCAGCAAGACCATGGCCACGGTCAGTAGCGGATTGCGCCGCTGTTCGTCCTTGCTGCTGTCCTCATCTGTTTCGCCCAGATCGCCATAGGGGTGGGGCGGGCGCGGCGGTGGAGCCGGAATGTCAGCCTGCTCGCTGCTGGGCGCAGCTGCCGGCGGCGGGACATCATCGGCCTGTTCGCCACGGCGACGTTTGTTGCCGAATACATCGGGCAGCGGAGCGGATTGTTCTGGCTCATCCAGTTCGGCGACGTAATTCTGGCTGGGTGGCGGACTGTTTTTGCGGGTTTGCAGGGCTTCGGCCAGTGCCCGCTGGAATTCTTCTGCCTCGCGGCTGCTGGCGCCGTCGGGCTGCTGCAGTTCGGTGGCAGGTGCCAGCGCGGGGGCAGCTTCCAGCTCGAAATCCGCGGCTGGAGCCGGTCCGGCCGCAGTTTGCGGGTCGAAGTCGGGCAGTTCCAGCTCGAAATCGTCCATCGGATCGGCTGGTGGCTGTGGCGTGCGGGCGGCTGCCGGCGGCGGGGCCGGCGCGGGCTGCGGAGCCAGCGGTGGCGGCGTCAGTACCGGCGGCGGGGTGTCGGTGCTGACAAAATGCTCGGTGGCGTTGAATACATGCGAACAGCGCCCGCAGCGGACGAGTCCGTTGGCGGCAGATAACTGCTTGTCGTTAACCTTGAAACGGGTCTGGCAACTGGGGCACTGTGTCGTATAGCTCATACGCTTGGGCGTCGGGTTCCTGTCAATCGTGTCCAACCCTCGTCGAACACGGGCGTATCCATGGTGAACCATTGCGCATAAATGGCAGACAGTTCATCAGCCTGTTCGGCAAGAATACCGGAAAGCACGATTCTACCACCGGTTTTTACATGGCTTGCCAACAGCTGGCCGAGCATGCGCAGCGGATTGGCCAGAATATTGGCCAGTACCACATCATACTGTTCGGCCGGATTGGCATCCGGCAGGCAGAAGGTGGCGCTGACCTGGTTCTGTTCTGCATTGTCGCGGCTGGAACGCACCGCCTGGGCATCGATATCCACCCCCAGCGCCGCGCCTGCGCCCAGCTTGAGGGCGGCAATGGCCAGAATGCCGGAGCCGCAGCCGTAATCCAGCACGCTTTCACCACCGGCAATGTGCGCATCCAGCCATTGCAGGCACAGCCGCGTGGTGGGATGGCTGCCAGTACCGAAGGCGAGGCCCGGGTCCAGTTGCAGGTTGATGGCGTCCGGCGACGGTGCATCGTGCCAGGTGGGGGTGATCCACAGGCGGTCCGAAATGCGGATGGGCTCGAACTGGGATTGCGTCAGGCGCACCCAGTCCTGCTCTTCCACGCGTTCGGTCTTGTAGGCCGGCATGGCCAGCTTGCAGGCGGTGCAGGCAGCGGCGATCAGCAGCGCGACATCTGCATCTTCGGCAAACAGGGTGATGATGCGGCTGTGATTCCACAGCTTGTCCACCGGCATGCCGGGTTCGCCGAAAATGGGCTGTTCCAGCTCGGTGCCGGCCAGCGCATCTTCAATGGCGGTCGACAGTGCGCCGGCGTCCATCAAGGCATCGGCCAGGCGTTCGGCCACCGCCGAATCGGTGTCGATGGTGGCTTGCAGCCAGGCCATTATGCCTCTCCCTTTTTCATCTGCGACAGGCGTTCTTCCAGATAGTGAATGCTGGTGCTGCCACGCTGGAAGGCGGCATCCATGAACAATTCCTGGTGCAGCGGGATATTGGTCTTGATGCCGGAGATGGAGATTTCCGACAGGGCCACGCGCATGCGCGCCATGGCCTGTTCGCGGGTGTCGCCGTAGGAAATCAGCTTGCCGACCATGGAGTCGTAGTGCGACGGCACGGTATAGCCCTGGTAGATATGCGAATCAATGCGGATGCCTGGGCCACCGGCCGGGTGGTAGCTTTCGATCTTGCCCGGCGAGGGCACGAAGGTAAACGGGTCTTCGGCGTTGATACGGCATTCCATGGCATGACCGCGCAGTACGATGTCGCTTTGCTTGTAGCGCAGCTTTTCGCCGGCGGCAATGCGGATCTGCTCCTGCACGATGTCCACGCCGGTGATCATCTCGGTCACCGGGTGTTCCACCTGTACGCGGGTGTTCATTTCGATGAAGTAGAACTCGCCGTTTTCGAACAGGAATTCAAAGGTGCCGGCGCCACGGTAGCCGATGCGGCTGCAGGCTTCGGCGCAGGCGGTGCCAATGCGCTGGCGCTGCTCGTCGGTGATGCCCGGAGCCGGTGCTTCTTCGATGATTTTCTGGTGACGGCGCTGCATCGAGCAATCGCGTTCGCCCAGGTAGATGGCATTGCCGTATTCGTCGGCCAGGATCTGGATTTCGATATGGCGCGGCTGCTGCAGGTATTTCTCCATGTAGACAGTCGGGTTGCCGAATGCGGCGCCGGCTTCGGTGCGGGTCATCTGTACCGAGTTGATCAGCGCACCTTCGGTATGCACCACGCGCATGCCACGGCCACCGCCGCCGCCTGCTGCCTTGATGATGACCGGGAAGCCGATTTTCTTGGCGATCTTGACGATCTCGGCCGGATCATCCGGCAAGGCACCTTCGGAACCCGGCACGCAGGGCACGCCGGCGGCAATCATCGCATCCTTGGCGGAGACCTTGTCGCCCATCAGGCGGATGGTTTCCGGGCGCGGGCCGATGAACACGAAACCGGACTGTTCCACCCGTTCGGCAAAGTCGGCGTTTTCCGACAGAAAGCCGTAACCGGGGTGGATGGCCTGGGCGTCGGTCACTTCTGCAGCGGCAATCAGCGCCGGCACATTCAGATAGCTCTTGGTCGACGGGGCCGGGCCAATGCAGACCGATTCATCGGCCAGCTTGACGTATTTGGCTTCGCGGTCGGCTTCGGAATGCACGACCACGGTCTTGATGCCCATTTCGCGGCAGGCGCGCTGGATGCGCAGGGCGATTTCGCCGCGGTTTGCAATCAGGATTTTTTCAAACATGGTAGGGACGTCCGTTGAGTGGCGCGTCAAACGACAAGGGCACAGACGCTGCGTCGTGCCCTGTCATCTCTGGCGTCTATTAGCGAAGCAGAGAGAATTATTCGATGATGAACAGCGGCTCGCCGTATTCAACCGGCTGGCCGTCTTCGGCCAGTACGGCCTTCACCACGCCGGAACGATCCGCTTCGATTTCGTTCATCAGTTTCATGGCTTCGATGATGCACAGGGTATCCCCGGCATTCACGCTCTGGCCCACTTCGACAAAAGGCTTGGAGCCCGGGCTGGCCGAACGGTAGAAGGTGCCGACCATCGGCGACTTCAGCGCATTGGCGTTGTTGGCGGCAGCCGGTGCTTCGGCTGCGGCAGCGACCGGTGCGGCGGCCGGTGCGGCCATTTGCTGTTGCATCGGCATCTGCATCATCGGCTGGGCGTAGGCGATCTGGGTGTTGGCCGATACGCGGGTGATGCGGACTTTCTCTTCCCCTTCGGTCACCTCGAGCTCGGCAATGCCGGATTCTTCGACGAGATCGATCAGTTTCTTCAGTTTACGCAGATCCATGGTAATCCTTCGGATGGGATGTACTTTATTATGCTCAGGCTTGCGCGGACAGACGCCGGATGGCGTGCGCAAGTGCCAGCTCATAGCCCTGCGCGCCCAGGCCGCAGATCACGCCGACCGCCAGATCGGAAAAATACGAATGCTGGCGGAAGGGTTCACGGGCGTGGACGTTGGACAGGTGGACTTCTATGAATGGCACCTTCACCCCGGAAATGGCGTCACGCAGGGCAACGCTGGTGTGGGTGAAGGCCGCTGGATTGATGATGATGAACGACGTTCCGTCTGTCATGCAGGCGTGGACGCGGTCAATCAAGAGGTGTTCGGCGTTGCTTTGCAGCGCCTCAAGCTCGAAACCGGCGGCGCTGGCCTGTTCGGTCAGCCGCTGGTTGATGGAGGCAAGCGTATCCCGGCCATAGTGCTGTGGTTCCCGTGTTCCGAGCAGATTGAGGTTGGGGCCGTGCAGCACAAGGATTTTTCCGGTCAAAGCTTTGCTCCTGAGTTCAACATGGGCGCGAGTTTGCCGCAAATGGCGACACGATGTCTAGCTTTTCCAGTATTTCAAACGGTTGTTTGATGTTTGGCCGCTGCGCCGGATTTGGCCGGAAAGCCCGCCATTTCGAGCGAATACACTACAGTGAACCGCATTTTAAACGGTGGCAAATTTTTTACAGTTCCTTGCGCCACACTCTTGATCAAGCTCAAATTCGGCGTCTGGCAGAACAAGTCCGTGCCGGGGCTGGCTGGCGCGGGTATAATTTGCCGGTTTTGATTCGAGCTTCACGCCATGCTGCTGTCTGATTTCGATTACCACCTGCCAGAACACCTGATTGCCCAGCATCCGCCCGCGGTGCGCGGTGCCAGCCGTTTGCTGCATGTTGCCGGCACTAGCCTGAGCGACGGGCAGTTTGCCGATTTTGCCGCCCACGTCAGCGCCGGTGACGTGATGGTATTCAACGATACCCGCGTCATCAAGGCCAGGCTATTTGGCGAAAAAGCCAGCGGCGGCAAGATAGAAGCCCTGGTCGAGCGCGTGCTGGATGCCCATACCGTGCTGGCTCATGTGCGCTCTTCCAAATCGCCCAAGCCCGGCACGCGGCTGATTTTTGCCGAACGCTGGGAAGCGGAAATGGTCGAGCGCGACGACGCGCTGTTCAAGCTGCGCTTTCTGGCCGAAGACAATGTCTTCGACATTCTGGAAGCCTCGGGCAAGCTGCCACTGCCTCCCTATATAGAGAGAAGTGCCGAAGGCGATGACGACGAGCGCTACCAGACCGTCTATGCCCGTGAACAGGGCGCGGTGGCAGCACCCACCGCCGGCCTGCACTTTACCGAAGACATGCTGGCGGCCTTGCAGGCCAAGGGCGTGGAACTGGCCTATGTCACCCTGCATGTGGGCGCAGGCACCTTCCAGCCGGTGCGGGTGGAAAACATTGCCGATCACAAGATGCACAGCGAAATCTACGATGTGCCGCAACGCACTTACGAGCTGATCCAGGCCGCCCGTGCGCGAGGCAACAAGGTACTGGCGGTGGGCACCACCAGCATGCGCGCACTGGAATCCGCCGCACGCAGTGGCGAACTGGTGGCTGGTCGTGGCGAAACCGACATCTTTATCACGCCGGGTTATCGTTTCCGCGTGGTGGACCGTTTGCTGACCAATTTCCACCTGCCCAAATCCACCTTGCTGATGCTGGTGTCGGCCTTTGCCGGCTACCCGGAAATGCGTGCGGCCTACGCCCATGCGGTGCAGCAGGAATACCGCTTCTTCAGTTATGGCGATGCCATGCTGCTGGAACGCAAGGACGAGCAGGGCTAAGGCCCCATTACACGACGAGGCAGACATGGCAGGAATCAGTCCCAATAGTGCCCAGGTGCAGGAAATCACCCTGCACGCCGTTTCGCGTACGCTGGAAATCAGCTTTGATGATGGTGCGTGCTTCCAGCTGCCGGCCGAATATCTGCGGGTGTATTCGCCCTCGGCCGAGGTACGTGGCCACGGTGCCGGTCAGGAAGTGCTGCAGGTGGGCAAGCGCCATGTCGGCATCACCGCGCTGGAGCCGGTGGGCCACTACGCCTTGAAGATCACTTTTGATGATGGCCACGACAGCGGCCTTTACAGCTGGACTTATCTTTACGAGCTGGGTGCGCAGCAACAGGCATACTGGCAGGATTATCTGAATCGCCTCGCCGCCGCAGGCGCGAGCAGGGAGTGAATATGGATCAAGAAACGCATTTTGGCTTCAAGACGGTGGCCGAGAGTGAAAAAGCCGGCAAGGTGGCCGAAGTTTTCCACTCTGTCGCCAAGAAGTACGACGTGATGAACGACCTGATGTCCGGTGGCCTGCATCGCGTGTGGAAGCATTTCACCCTCACCACCTCCGGCGTCAAGCCCGGCGACAAGGTGCTGGACATCGCCGGTGGCACCGGCGACCTGGCGCGTGGCTGGTCCAAGCGCGTGGGCAAGAAGGGCGAAGTGTGGCTGACCGACATCAACAGCTCCATGCTGACCGTGGGCCGTGACCGCCTGCTGGACGAGGGCCTGATCCTGCCGGTATCGCTGGCCGATGCGGAAAAGCTGCCGTTCCCGGACAACTACTTCGATGCGGTGTCGGTGGCCTTTGGCCTGCGCAACATGACGCACAAGGACGCCGCGCTCAAGGAAATGTGCCGCGTGCTCAAGCCGGGCGGCAAGCTGATGGTGCTGGAATTTTCCAAGGTTTGGAAACCGCTGTCGCCCTTCTATGACTTCTACTCCTTCAAGGCGCTGCCGGTGATGGGCAAGATGGTGGCCGGCGATGCCGACAGCTACCAGTATCTGGCCGAATCCATCCGCATGCATCCGGACCAGGAAACCCTGAAAGCCATGATGCAGGAAGCCGGCTTCGGCAAGGTGGACTATCACAATATGACCGGCGGCGTGGTAGCGCTGCACAAGGGCTACAAACTCTGATCCGGCAGCGGAGGCTGCCCGCGGGCAGCGCTCCCCCGCTCACCAGAGCAAGGCAATGACAAGGAAAGCGCCATGGATGGCATCACCAATCTGTGGGCCTTCATGGCGGCAGGCTTGTTGCTCAACCTGACGCCCGGCCCGGACACCTTTTACATTCTGGGGCGCAGCACGGCCCAGGGCAGTCGTGTCGGCCTGCTGTCGGCCCTGGGCATCGGCCTGGGCAGTGTTGGCCATACCCTGCTGGCGGCCTTTGGCCTGTCGGCGCTGCTGGCCGCCTCGGCCATGGCCTTTCTGGCGGTCAAGCTGCTGGGCGCAGGCTATTTGCTGTACCTGGGTGTGAAGATGCTGCGCCAGCCCGGCAGCAGCGTGGCTGGCGATGCCGCCCGGCTGCAAGCCGCACGGCCCGGCAAGATCCTGTGCGAGGCTTTTTTCACCAATCTGTTCAATCCCAAGGTGGCGCTGTTCTTCCTCGCCTTTCTGCCGCAGTTCGTCAAGCCGGGGGCCACTGCCGTGTCCTTTGTGATTCTTGGCCTTACCTTCGTGGCAACCGGCCTGCTGTGGTGTGCGGCGCTGGCCTTGCTGTCGGCGCGGCTGGGTGAGTGGCTGCGGCGCAAGGGTGTGGCGCAGCGGCTGGACCAGCTGTGTGGCGGTCTGTTTATCCTGCTGGGTATCAATCTCTTGTTTGCCCGCTTGAAACCCTGAAGCCGGGCCGCTTGTTTGTGGAGCATTGCTGATGCGTATCCAGATTGCCGTATTCAATCATCTGCTGAACCAGCAGCCTGCCGTGCGGGCCGAGCTGGCGGCCCACGCCGGCCGTCGTGTCGGCATCGTGCTGGCTCCGCTGACGGTGCGCGGAGTGATTACCGATGAAGGCTGGCTGGCCGCCTGCGCCGGCGAGCCGGAGGCCACCATCCGCTTGCAGCATGCCGCCGCGCTGGCGGCGGTGAGCGGTCGCGACCCGGCGCTGAGCGATGTCAGCCTGGAAGGCGACGCCGAGCTGGCCGCGGCCATCGGCCGGCTGATTGCGCGTCTGCGCTGGGATGCCGGCGAAGACCTGTCGCGGGTGATGGGCGATGCGGCGGCCCACCGCTTGCAGCGCGTGGCACGCGCCTCGCTCGGCTTCAAGGGCGAAATTGCCTGGCGCCTGCTGGAAAACTGGGTGGAGCACCTGCGCGAAGAAGCACCCATGCTGGCCAGCCGTCAGGCGGTGGGCGGCTTTGTGGCCGCCGTGGACAGCCTGCGTGACGATGTGGCGCGTAGCGAAAAAAGACTGGCGCGGCTGGAAGCGGCGCTGGTGAAACCAAAGGAATAAGGGCTAGCCCGGTCATTATGCGGATTTCGCGTTTTTTCAAGATTGTTTCCACGCTGTACCGTTATGGTCTGGATGATTTTTTCGAAGGCCATTCGCGGCTGGGTTTTGTCCATACGCTGCTGAAGCTGTGTCCGCTGCCGCGTGATGTCAGCGCACCGCTACCCGAGCGTGTCCGGCTGGCGCTGGAAAGCCTGGGGCCGATTTTCGTCAAGTTCGGCCAGGTATTGTCCACCCGGCGCGATCTGCTGCCGCCGGACTATGCCGACGCGCTGGCGCAGTTGCAGGACCGCGTGGCCCCGTTTGACGGCGCACTGGCGCGGCAGGTGATCGAACAGAGCTTTGGCCAGCCGGTGGAAAACCTGTATGTGGATTTTGAGATCACCCCGGTGGCCAGTGCCTCGGTGGCACAGGTGCACAAGGCCTGGCTGAAACAGCCGGATGGCAGCCGTGGCCGCGAAGTGGCGGTCAAGGTATTGCGTCCCGGCATCCAGCCGGTGATCGAGCAGGATCTGGCCTTGATGGCCACGCTGGCCCGCTGGGTGGAGCGCTTCTTCATCGACGGCAAACGGCTGAAGCCGCGCGAGGTGGTGGCCGAGTTCGACAAATACCTGCACGACGAACTGGACATGATGCACGAGGCGGCCAATGCCTCGCAGCTGCGCCGCAACTTTATCGGTTCGGACATGCTGATCGTGCCGGAAGTGTTTTACGACTACACCAACCGTCAGGTACTGACGCTGGAGTGGATGCATGGCACGCCGGTGGGGCAGATCGAGCGCCTGCGCGAGCAGGGTGTGGACTTGAGCAAGCTGTCGCGCTTTGGCGTGGAGATCTTCTTTACCCAGGTGTTCCGCCATGGTTTTTTCCATGCCGACATGCACCCGGGCAATATCTTCGTGGCGGAGGATGGCCGTTATATCGCGCTGGACTTCGGCATCGTCGGCAGCCTCACCGACGAGGACAAGCATTATCTGGCAGTGAATTTCCTGGCCTTCTTCAATCGCGATTACCACCGCGTGGCCACCGCGCATATCGAATCCGGCTGGGTGCCGAAAGAAACCCGCGCCGAGGAGCTGGAGGCGGCGGTACGCACGGTGTGCGAGCCGATTTTCGAAAAGCCCTTGTCGGAGATTTCCTTCGGTCTGGTGTTGCTGCGCCTGTTTGAAACCAGTCGTCGCTTCAATGTGGAAATCCAGCCGCAGCTGGTATTGCTGCAGAAAACCCTGCTCAATATCGAGGGCCTGGGCCGCCAGCTTGACCCCAATCTGGACTTGTGGGTCACCGCCAAACCCTTCCTTACCAAGTGGATGAACGAGCAGATGGGCTGGCGCGGCATGTTGCGCACGCTCAAGCAGGAGGCTCCGCAATGGGCCACCACCCTGCCCACGCTGCCGCGCAAGCTGAACGAGGCGCTGTCGGCGGCCAAGAGCGATCTGCTGGTGGAAGGCTATATCCAGCTGATGCGCGAGCAGAAACGGCAGAACTTCCTGCTGACGCTGATTGCCATCCTGCTGACGGTCTTGCTGGCCAAGTCCTTGTTGTAAGCGCCACTCACCAAGCTCCTGCGGCGCTGTTGCCCGCCGCTCCAGCCAAGAAAAAGCACGCCCGTTTTGCCGACGGCGTGCTTTTTTTCTGCGCCGGTCGCCTGGCGCGGCTGATACCGCTCAGCAGGCCAAGGCGGGCTGTCCGCTGCTGACCATGGCCGACAGCTTCAGCGGCGCAGCGGTGCGCGAGCAGATGTCATGCAGGCTGACACCCGGCGCCAGCTCCTGCAGATGCAGGCCGTCGGCCTCCACCCGGATGACGCCCAGGTCGGTGATGATCAGGCTGACCACCCCCACGCCGGTCAGCGGCAGGCTGCAGCGCTCCAGCAGCTTGGCTTCCTCGCTGCCGTCCTTTTTCTTGGCGGTGTGCTCCATCAGCACCACCACCTTGCCCACGCCGGCCACCAGGTCCATGGCGCCACCCATGCCCTTGACCATCTTGCCGGGAATCATCCAGTTGGCCAGATCGCCACGCTGGCTCACCTGCATCGCCCCCAGAATGGCCAGATCGATCTTGCCGCCCCGGATCATGCCAAAGGAGTCGGCCGAGCTGAAAATGGCCGAGCCGGGCAGGGTGGTGATGGTTTGCTTGCCGGCGTTGATCAGGTCCGGGTCTATCTCGTCTGCGGTCGGAAACGGGCCGATGCCCAGCAGGCCGTTTTCCGATTGCAGCCATACCTCCATGCCGGCGGGCACATGATTGGCCACCAGCGTGGGCAGGCCGATGCCCAGATTGACATAAAAGCCGTCCTGCAATTCCTGTGCCGCACGGGCGGCCATTTGTTCTCGGGTCCAGGCCATGCTTATGCCTCCGCCAGACTGGCAGCGCGCACGGTGCGCTGCTCGATGCGTTTTTCGGGATGGGGGTTCAGCACCAGTCGCTGCACGAAAATGCCGGGGGTGTGGATGGCGTCCGGGTCCAGCATGCCGTTTTCCACGATCTCTTCTACCTCGGCCACGGTGATGCGTCCGGCCATGGCGACATTGGGATTGAAATTGCGCGCGGTACGGCGGTAAAGCAGATTACCGGCGCGGTCGGCCTTCCAGGCCTTGACCAGCGCCACATCGGCCTGCAACGCCTGCTCCAGGATATGCGGCAGGCCGTTGAATTCACGCACTTCCTTGCCCTCGGCCACCAGCGTGCCGTAGCCGGTGCGGGTGAAAAAGGCCGGAATGCCGCTGCCGCCAGCGCGCAGTTTTTCCGCCAGCGTGCCTTGCGGGGTGAATTCCAGCTCCAGCTCGCCGCTCAGGTACTGGCGTTCGAATTCCTTGTTCTCTCCCACATAGGAGGCAATCATCTTGCGGATCTGCCGGGTATTGAGCAGCTGGCCCAGGCCAAAGCCGTCCACCCCGGCATTATTGGAAATGGCGGTGAGATTGCGCACGCCGCTGTCGCGCAGCGCGGCGATCAGCGCCTCGGGAATGCCGCACAGGCCGAAGCCGCCCACGGCGATGGTCTGGCCATCGGCCACGATGTCGGCCAGGGCCGTGGCGGCATCAGGGTAGAGCTTGTTCATTGCATGGTCCTTGCTTTGCTTATTGGGCGGTCCAGCCGCCATCCATGGCCCAGGCGGCGCCGCGTACTTCGTCGGCCGCCGGGCTGCACAGAAACACCGCCAGCGCGCCCAGTTGCTGCGGCGTGACAAACTGGCCGGAGGGTTGTTTCTCGGCCAGCAAGTCGCGCTGGGCCTGCTCAGGGCTGATGCCCTGCGCTTTGGCACGGTCGGCTATCTGCTGTGCCACCAGCGGGGTGAGCACCCAGCCCGGACAAATGGCATTGCAGGTGACAGGGCTATGGGCGGTTTCCAGCGCCACGGTCTTGGTCAGGCCCAGCACGCCGTGCTTGGCGGCCACATAGGCGGATTTGCCGCTGGAGGCCACCAGGCCATGGGTAGAGGCGATATTGATGATGCGGCCCCAGCCGCGCTGGCGCATCAGCGGCAGCAGCAGGCGGCTGGTGTGGAACACCGCGCTCAGATTGATGGCCAGCACCTTGTCCCATTGCGCCGGGGGAAAGGTCTCGATGGGCGCCACATGCTGGATGCCGGCATTGTTGACCAGAATGTCCACGCCGCCGGTTTCGTGCGCGGCAAAGGCGCACAATGCGTCGATCTGGGCCGGGTCGGACAAATCTGCCGGGTGATGCCAGGCCTGCACGCAGGTGGTGCGGATGTGGGCCAGTGCCGCCTCAACATCGCCAAAGCCGTTGAGCACGATATTGGCGCCGGCCTCGGCCAGCGCCTGGGCAATGCCCAGACCGATGCCGCTGGTGGAGCCGGTAACCAGCGCGGTTTTTCCTGCCAGTGAAGTCATGATGCTTATCCTGTCAGGCCCCGCCGCAGGGCGGGGCCGCTGTGATGGATGGGTTTACACAAGACCGGTGAGATAGAACACGGTAATCACGAAGAACACCGCCAGCGTCTTGATCAGGGTGACGGCAAAGATGTCGCGGTAAGCCTCGCGGTGGGTGAGGCCGGTGACCGCCAGCAGGGTGATCACTGCGCCGTTATGCGGCAGGGTGTCCATGCCGCCACTGGCCATGGCGACTACCCGGTGCAGCACTTCCAGCGGAATGCCGGCAGCCTGGCAGGCGCTGATGAACTGCTCGCCCATGGCGGCCAGCGCAATGCTCATGCCGCCGGAGGCCGAACCAGTCACGCCGGCCAGCGTGCTGACGGTGACGGCGGCATTGACCAGCGGGTTGGGAATGTTCTGCAAGGCATGCGCAATCACCATAAAGCCGGGCAGGGCGGCAATCACCGCACCAAAGCCGTATTCCGATGCGGTGTTCATCGCCGCCAGCATGGCCCCGGCAATCGCGCCCTTGCTGCCTTCGGCAAACTTCTCGCGGATGGCGGGCCAGGCGGTCAGCACCACAAAGGCAATGCCCAGCAGCAGGGCGGCTTCCACCGACCAGATGGCGGTGACGGTGGAGATCTGCGTGGTGACCGGCTTGGCCATGCCGGCCAGTTTCAGCTCGTGGCTGGCGCCATACCAGGCCGGAATCCAGCGGGTGAAGGCAAAGTTGCTGATGCCGATCAATAGCAAGGGGGCAATGGCCAGCCAGGGCGAGGGCAGATTGCTGGTGTCGATCTGTTCCGGCTCGTTGCGCAAGTCGGTGCCATAGCCTTCGCCCTTGGCCATCAGGCTGCGGCGGCGCCATTCCAGATAAGTGAGGCCGAC